>CAZNRJ010000218.1:0-6709 GCA_964574945.1 uncultured Ohtaekwangia sp.
AGCCTGGCCGGCTATGAAGTATTAACAGCCGAGAATGGAAGGATAGGGGTGGACCAGGCCCAGCAACAACTTCCTGATTTAATAATCTGCGATATCATGATGCCTGAACTGGATGGATATGGTGTGCTCCACATTCTAAGTAAAAAAAATGAAACTGCCGCAATACCTTTCATTTTCCTGACCGCAAAAACAGAAAACACGGATATACGAAAAGGCATGAACTTAGGTGCCGATGATTATCTCACCAAGCCTTTTGATGATACCGATTTACTGAATGCCATTGAGGCGCGCTTGCGCAAAAGTAATCTCCAGCAAAAGCGATACGAGTCTACAGCCGAAGGATTTGAGAACTTTATTAACGATGCAAGACAAATCCTAAACCTGAATGACTTAGGTAAGGGAAAGCGGATTAAGACATTCAAAAAGAAGAGTGAAGTATTTGGTGAAGGGGATACTCCCCAGTATGTGTACCTGGTTAAATCGGGCACAGTTAAAATTTTTAAGGCACATCCGGACGGGAAAGAGCTTATAACAAGTATTTATCATACCAATGATTTTTTTGGGTTTGAATCAATCCTTGAAGGTGGCCTGTACCAGGAAGCATGCGTGGCCATGGCGGATGCAGAGTTGATCCTGATACCGAAAAATGATTTCCTTACGTTGCTGCAATCTCATCCTGATGTTTCAGGCGGGTTCATTTCACTTCTTTGCAAAAAAGTGGTTGAGAAAGAGAAGCAACTTTTGAACTTAGCTTATAATTCGGTTCGCCAGCGAACTGCCGAGGCGCTGCTCAAAATATCGAACCTGAAAGATGATAAAGACAGCATTCAAATCTCGCGCGATGATTTGGCGAAAATGGTGGGTACTGCCTCAGAGTCAGTAATCAGGGTGCTTTCAGATTTTAAGGACGAAGCACTCATTGATATAGAAGGCGGTAAAATAAAAATCAAGCAACCGGCCAAACTCGAAAAAGTAGTGCGCTGGAGTGTGGCACGCTAAATCGGCTTTATAAGAAAATTGAATTCAACGTTTAAATCCTCCTGAACTTTTATTAATCCCATCATACGGGCCGGGGCATGCATTCCAAAATCAGAAAAACAAACCGAATGATTGCCCCTTAGTTGAAGAAAGTTTCCAACAGGTTGAGTAATGATGGTAACGGATACCTGCCGGGTAACGCCTGCCAATGAGATTTCCATTTTACACATGTTTTCTTTGTTGGCCCTATCCAAAGAAAGAAATGCGATCTGAAGGTAAGGATGTTGTGCAGCTTTTGTGGTAAGCCGGAAATCTTTTGTGATCATCGGATTTCCACAATCAAAATTATAAACAGGTATCTCCATCTTGTTCTTTGTAAAGACCATTGTCTTGCCCGATTCGTTATAACCGAATGACAGCGTATCCACGTTGTTATAACAGTCGATCATACATGTAAATGAATTTACATTGGTGCGGCCATGAATTAGCAACTGACTGTTGGAATGGATAACCCATTTACCATCATTCGGTTCTGAAAAACCAGACAGTATAACAAGTAATATGAGAGCAATAAATTTCATGTTAATAGTTGGTGAGAGGTAAAAATGAAGGCTGTCTCAACTCTTTTAAGACAGCCCCCTGGCATTAATTTTTTAGAAAGCAATGCTGCCCTGTAGCACAAACCCATCGAACTTACCTTCATTAAGAATGTTTCCGGTAGGGAAATCGTTGTACTTCTGTGTTACATATTCTCCTTTCACCAAAATATTTTTGGTAACAAACCATCCTGCGGCAAAGGCAGTACGGTCTACAGAAACATCTGCCCTTGTTCCCTGGTTGATGCCTCCGGCCACACCGGTATTGGTTGTTTGTCCGAATACCTGGGTGCCATTGACTTTATTGTACCGGGCGCCTACATAATATTGTTCCCTGACACCAAACCGATAAAGAACATCAACAGCTATCTGGGTAAATTTACGATCGTCTAATTTGCTGAATACCGTTGCATCACCTGCTGAAGGCAGATAGGTAATCTCACCATTTTCAACAGCATTTTGGCCTTTCATTAACTCATAGGTTCCAAATAATTCAATACCGCTCAACTTTAAAAAGGGATTGATCATAAAGCTGGTTATGTTGTCTTTAAAGTTTGGATTGAGCCTTCCAGAAAAAGCATTGGCGGTGACTGTGGCTGCAGCGGGCTCCATTACAAATTGATAGTTAGAACCTGTGCGGTCGCCACCATACAGCGTTCCATTAATAGAAGAAGACTTGGTTAAGAGTGAACCTGTAATGCGCACCCGGTTGTTTTCCCCGAAAGGTTTATCGTAACCGATCTTTCCATAAACAGAAGGAGCTCTTTTGCTGCTGCCCGTAACACTTCCTTGTATTTCGCCATTGGTCATTCCAGCCATCGCGATCACTCCTTCTTTTTGCCAGTACAACTCGGCCCCGATTTCGGTGGTGAATGCATCGATTATGTTATTCTCGATAAACGGATTGTAGTGAGTATTTCCGCCATCACTTCTGCGAAAGTGCGCATCGCCATAATTAATTTCCATGTGCCCTACTTTCATGGTGAGGTTAGTCCAGATTTTATTAAGCATCTCGCTATTTAAAAAACCAACTTTATCTATTTGTAAGTAACCTCCTTTAACCCAAAACTCATTGTGATGGTGTGAGGCCATGTAAGAAACAAGGCTAATCCGCACACCATCTGCAATTTGTACGTCAATATTCAAGTTGGCTTGTGCCAACGGAAATCCACTGTTCAGGTCATAGAGTCCGCCAATAGCATTGGTGTGATTAAGGCTTTGAAAGCCCTGGGTAAAGTTTGCGCCTAACTTTACGCGCAAACCGTCAAATAGTACAGTATCTGCTTTTGAAGTTTCAAATACATTGATACCCCGTTGATCATAAAGCCGGAAATACTGAAGCGGCTGTTGGGCCCATACTACATTGGCAGCGCTGATAAGAACTGCAAGTAAGGCCATTTTTGTTTTGAGAGTTTTCATAAAATTGTGAGATTATTTGTTGTGGTTAATATTATTTAGAAGGTGCAAGCGTAATATCAAAGTTTAGGGTCACTTCGTCACCCACTTTAATAGTGCCCATGACTGCCGTGGGCGGCTGCATGTTGAACTCAGTCATTTTTATTTTTTTTGATGAGGTTACCCGTACTTCGCCATTGGGCAGCACTTTGATGGTGGTGCTCAGTGCAATGGGGTGGCTGCTTCCGGCCATTGATAGGGTACCGTTTATCTCCCAGTTTCCTTCGGTACCTGGCTTAGCCGAAATATATTTAAACGTTATATCAGGGTTTTTTTCATAGTGAAAGGCTTCATAGGTTTTGTTATCCATAGTTTTTCCTTTAGTACTTTTTATTCCCTTTACAGGAATTTTTAGTTCTGCGGATTTAATCTCTTTCACGGAAGTGGCATCAGTGATCAGTATCCCTTTAAAGTCTACACCGGTTATTTCTGATTCCCATTCATGCAGGGAGGAAGTTCCCTGAACCGTAGAAGTAGAAGATTTTAGGGTATAGTTATTTTGACTTTGACAATTAATTGCTGCCATCATGATTATGCCGGCAACGCTCAGAAAAAATGTGTGTGAGGGTTTCATATGTGTTCCTTTTAATTCTTGCGAAAATTAGGGCTCACGCGTGGGGCAAGCGCTGACTCGTGATAGACCGGCCCCTGATTTAAATCAGCTATTCAGATGATTTTACAGAACGAGTATCTGCACGTGTGATTCTGTAGTTGGCAATGCTTTAATGATGGACGTGATCAACCAGGTGCAAAAAAATACAACCGGTTGGTTAAGGGTGAGTAATCTTTTTACAGGTAAGATAGAGCTTGTGGACCAGCTGTTGGAAAGCCTTACGTGTCCTACACCTCAAAGGTGTAGGACACGTTGAAGGTCACGTATTATTCCGTGCTTCTTACTTTTTGTTTAAATGATATGTCCAGACCGGGGTAGTTGTATGATTAACCACATCTTCTGCCACACTGCCGCTTAGTATATGGTTCAATCCCTTTCTGCCATGTGTAGCCATTGCTATCAAATCCCCTTTCACTAATCTATTAAAGGCACGGATACCTTCTTCCTGGTCTATGTGATTGAAAATATGCAATGAATAATTTTTCAGCATAAAACGTTTGGCAAATGCGTCTAATCGTTCGTTTGTGATAGTATCATTGGTAAAGCCCGTGATCGTATTAATCCAAACAATATGAAGATGGGCCTGAAAGAAGTTTTGCATCGCTTTTACTTTCATGACCAAATCTTCCTGGCCTTCAATCTCCAGGGAGTTTGGAAATACAATATTTTTTATCGGCTGGTTTAAATATTTTTTTACCACGATAACCGGCACCGGGGAAAACCGAACTATTTTTTCAGCGTTTGAGCCGATAATTATTTCGCGCAGTCCGCTGGCGCCATGCGATCCTAATATGATGAGATCGAATGATTGCTTTTCAATTACATCAAGTATGCTGGTAAACGTTGATCCGAAAAGGGTGTCGAACGTTATTTTAACGCCCGATCCTGAATGTTTATCGATGAGCTTTTTGAACCGCTTCTCAGACTTTTCTTTAAGGTCTTTTAAAAAATCGGCCTCAAAATTCAGGGTTGGCATCAGCAGGGTGTCGTTGAGAACGGGCAGCTCAATAACATACACGAGGTGGATACTGCCTTTAGACTGTTTAGCTACTTCTAAGGCAAAATTGAATGCCTGGATGGCAGGCTTAGAAAAATCGCAAGGAATCAATATTTTTTTCATGGCGATACTTTTTTTATCAAATGTATTATTCTTTGGTAAGTGTCCACTTGACAATGGTCAATGAAGGGAATGACTTATGTCAGGATTAGACGAAGTTATGCAATATTATTATTGATGGGAAGAGGGAGAATTACAGAGAAATTCAGTTGTTCGGAATTTCCGAACAACTGCTGCCGATGGCAAAAACTATGAAGTAACTACTAAAACAAATCACTGTGTGTGCCTGTATTCATGAAAAGTAACACTAACTCCTTATCATTCTGTTGCCATATAAGCAACCAATCCGGTTTGATATGACACTCCCAACAATTAACATATTTGCCTGACAACTTGTGCGGTTTGTATTTTTCAGGCAAGCTACCTGTGCCTGCCAATAATGACATTACTTTTTTAAGCAACGAAATGTCATACCCTCTTTTTATGCAAAGCTTTACGTCTTTTTCAAATCGGTTAGTGGTGGTGATTCGATACATTTAGCTGTCAACTTTCTTGAAGAAGTCTTCCACACTCGCGTACTTGTTTACTTCCCCTTTCCTCACTTCTTCCAAAGCAATGTCAATAGATTTTGGCTCTACCTTTTTAAAAATACCCAGCGACAGAACATAGTCCAATGTTTTCTTGGCTAAACTATTCTTGGAATCGTATGATAGCGTTATCTGTGCCATATCATTACAGGCTTATTTCTAATACAAATTTAGACGAAATTTAGAAAATCAGAAGCCACACGGCACAAGGGCGACCCTTGCGCCTGTAGGGAGGACTTATCCAGGGATTTTTATTAAAGTCCCGTCAGGGACGACATGTCGGTAAAACAAAGAAGAAAAATGAACTAAAGTCCCGTAGGGATGACATGTAAAAATTTTAACAAATATTACCTTAAGTTAACAACTATGGTGACAACACCGACCCGAAGCAATAATATGCCTGATTTTTAAACAGTTCGATTTTAAAACTATTTGTTAGCTGTTGAACGAGCCGGGCGACCTTTCTTTAATTTATTTGCGCGTGTTGCTGTTATTTTTGATGGCGACCTGAATTTTTTGCGCGCTTCATCAAGGTCAAAGCCGGATTGCACACGCATCCAAAACTCGGCATCAATACCAAGCAATGCTTCTAACTTTAAAGCTAACGCTGCATTCACATGACGGTTTTGGTGGAGCAAGCCGCTAAGGTTAGCGGGGTTTAATCCCAAAGCCGAAGCAAATGCGGTTTTAGAAATACCTCGTGCTTCCAATTCCATAGCAAGCACTTCCCCGGGATGTAACGTAACTGAACTTTTTAATTCACGTCCGTCTTTGCGCAGTATTTTAAAATTTCCATTCATCTTAAATCATTTTTTTGTAGTGGTCGGTTAATTCTTCGATAACCAAAATCCTGTCCAGCAAAATCTTGTCGTTTTCTATTCGTAAAATCAACCGGTAACGGCTGTCAATTCTTACTGAATATTTTCCTTTGTACGCTCCTTTTAAAGTTTCAAAATTCAGCCCATCGTGTTGGCTCAATTTCTGAACATTTTCAATGTAGCTTAACAGTTTTACGGTTTTGATGAATTTTTGCACCAGAAGTAAATCAATCTTTTTTGTTTTGCGATTGGTTTTTCCTTCATACACATCTTCCAAATCCTTGTTATCAAACAGAACAATCATAGATTGACAGTAAAAATAAAGGATAGCGAACAGTTATCAAAATTTGATAAATTAAGATTTGAAGCCAAACTGTTTCAGTTAGCCCATTTGGAGGGTGGCCTCAAGGCATGGAGAGAAGCCGGGTTGCCGGCTACGGAATAACGCGCACCGGCTGCCCGACAACAGAATGGTGTGATGCTTTCAAACACGGCACAAGGGCGACCCTTGCGCCTGTTGGGGAGGAATTTTTGCACCAGAAGTAAATCAAATCTTTTTTGTTTTGCGATTGGTTTTTCCTTCATACACATCTTCCAAATCCTTG
>CAZNRJ010000219.1:0-6707 GCA_964574945.1 uncultured Ohtaekwangia sp.
TTATCATGCTTCTGTAAAAATGTTGATGGAATTTGATCGGTGACCGGGCCTTCAACCGCTTTTTGAACAATGGGAGCTTTCCCCTCGCCCCAGGCCATCATAATAATGCGCTTGGATTTTAGAATAGAACCGACACCCATTGTAATCGCTTTTTTGGGAACGTTCTCATCTCCAAAAAAATCACTCGCAGCGTCTATCCGGGTAACCTGATCCAATGTGATCATGCGCGTGGGGGATTTCTCGGAAGAACCGGGTTCATTAAAACCAATGTGACCAGTACGGCCAATACCTAAAATCTGCAAATCAATCCCGCCAAGGACATCAATTTTAGCATCATAATTTTTACAGAAATCTGCTACCTGATCTTTCGGCAGCGTTCCATCGGGTATGTTTATGTTTTCTTTGGGAATGTCGATGTAATTGAAAAGATGCTCGTTCATGAACCGAACATAACTCTGCAATGAATCAGGTTCTATCGGGTAATATTCATCGAGGTTGAACGTGATCACATTTTTGAAACTAAGCCCTTTCTTATGCAAACTCACCAATTCGGAATAGACCCGGGTTGGCGTGGAACCCGTGGCCAAACCCAATACACAGGACTTTCCTTCTTCTTGCTTCTTGCGAATAAGGGTTGCGATTTCATTGGCCACAAAAATGGAAGCCAGTTCGGAGGTATTAAAAATTTTGGTGGGAATCTGCTCTGTTACGGATAATTGACTCATATATAAATGGTGAAAAGGTAGATTTCAAAAATAACGACTGTTTGAAGATCATTCTAAATTCCCGGGCTATTAATTTTTTAAATGGGCGGCAACTGCATTCTTCACAGAACCATGCTTTAAAAGGAGATTCCTGGCTATTTCATAATCAGGAATTCCTGCATTTTCCATTACCATTTTCACTCCCCGATCAACCAATTTATCATTGGTTAACTGCATGTTTACCATCTTATTATCCTCTACCCTGCCCAACTGTATCATGATAGCCGTGGAGATCATATTCAACACCAACTTTTGAGCTGTCCCACTTTTCATGCGGGTGCTTCCGGTTACAAACTCAGGACCGACAACTACTTCAATAGGAAAATCTGAAATACTTATTGGCGAATTAGGGTTACAAGCAACGCTTCCGGTAAGGATGTTGTTTTCCCTGCAGGCTTTTAGTGCACCTAATACATAAGGCGTTTTTCCGCTTGCTGCAATACCAATTACAAAATCCTTTGAGCTTACCTGGTGCGCCAACAAATCAAGCCAGCCCCGTTCAGGACTGTCTTCAGCGAATTCAACAGCTTGTGTAATGGCTTTTGCCCCACCCGCAATTATTCCAATTACTAATCCGTATGGCACACCATAGGTTGGCGGACATTCACTGGCATCAACCACACCCAGCCGGCCGCTTGTACCAGCGCCAATATAAAAGAGCCGTCCGCCTGTAAGCATTTTATCAACAGCAGCTTGAACCAACTTTTCAATTTGAGGAATTGCGCGTTGAACGGCAGACGGAACAGTTTGATCTTCGACAGCCAGTGGTACAGATTTGTCTTCTGTATTGATATTTATTAACACTTCGTTTACGGTCATCTTTTCAAGGTGCCGATACTTCGAAGGTTGTTCTGTTATCATTTCAAATTTTGAACTCATTGAATTAATTATAATTATGTCAGCTTCAGTTGTTTAATCCGGAAATGAAATTTTTCCCATTGATACAGTTGGCACTTTTGACCGTTCGCCAAAATTCACCCTCCCTCCCGCCACCGCTTCATTCGCCAAAACAGCAAACAGGATTGCCTCCTTTGCATCACCTGAAATTCCAAGTTCAATCATTTTATGGAATGAAACATTGGGCAGCAACTCTTTGAGTCCATCCATCATCAACGGATTATGGGCTCCTCCTCCACTCATGTACAGTTTAAATGCTTTACGGGTTTTGATTACTTTTTGAATGGCCCCGGCCATTGTTTCCGAACTTAATCTGGTTAGCGTAGCAATTAAATCCTCCAATGAAATATTTTCCGTTTTCGTTTCCCTTTGAGTTTGTGCAACATATTCTAAATTGAACAACTCAGGGCCGATAGTCTTAGGGAATGGTTTCCTGAAAAAAGAATTTGATTTAAATGCTTTAAGAAGTTTTGAATTAACTGTACCCTTCTTCGCCAACCGCGCGTCTTTATCAAAAGATAAATTTGGAAAATGTTTTCTTACCACTTGATCAATCAATGTATTTGCCGGACCGGTGTCGGTCACAAAAACTTCAGCCGCTTTGCCCGATGCCGGCAAGTAGGTAAAGTTTCCGATGCCACCGGCATTTAACATGATCCGATCCTCACCAATCTTAGAAAACAAAAGATAATCGCCATACACGGCAAGGGGCGCACCTTCTCCTCCTTTGGCAAGATGTTTCTGTCTGAAATCGCTTAGAGTTGTAATTCCGGTTACGGATGCAACGTGATCGCCATCACCAATCTGTAGTGTGGAATTCATTTTTGCATGCGGATATAAAAAACGAGGTGCATGAAAAACAGTTTGCCCATGTGAAGCGACTAAATCAATCTGAGAAGGTTTTAACTTCCACTCATCCAAAGATTTCAACACTAATTTTCCGTGCAAAGTACCAATGGCAGCATTCAGTTCACACAGAACCTGAAAGTCTATTGTTTCCTTCGCGAAAACCTGAAGGATTCTTGTTTTGAGATTTGGCGGATATACCCACGTTTTAAACTTTAGTTGATTCACCATAGTTGATTTTCCGCTACCTGAAACCTGGCACAACGCAACATCCAAACCATCCAATGAAGTGCCCGACATTAACCCAATAATCAGCCTGGACTTCTTAGAAGCAATTTTATAGAGACGGGTAATGTTGGTATTCATAAAAAGACGCTGAAAGTGGGTAGCGGGCAGATCAACTTTGTATCTTTCCTCAAAATTCCTGATTCCAAAAGTATTCAATTATAGCGATGAACGGCAATTCTTTCCGAACTGAAATTACCTGTGCACCCGGCAACCCAATTGCATTAAAAAATAAGATTCTCACAACAGGCTCTTGTTTTGCCGATCAGTTGGGCAACTGGTTGCTGAACAACAAGTTCGAAGTGCTTGTAAATCCATTTGGCACCAATTATAACCCGGTTTCAATCCATAAAAACTTAACGGATTCAATCACCGGTGAAGTTGATCATCAGCTACTCACGGAACAACAAAATACCTGGCACCACTTCCACTATCATTCACACTGGTCATCTGGTAATAAAGAAGAGTTAATCCATTCTATTCAAAAGCAGCAAACCCTTGTTAAGAAATATCTCTCACAAACTGAAGTGCTGATAATTACGTATGGAACAGCATGGGTGTATATCCACAAAGCCCAAGACAAGATTGTAGCAAATTGTCATAAGGTACCTGCATCCGGATTTAACAAACGACTTTTAAGTGTTGACGAAATAATTCAATCGTTTCATTTATTTCACTCAATCATAAAAAAAACTAACAAGAACATTCGGTTTATCCTTACGGTGAGTCCGGTGCGGCATCTTAAGGATACAATACAACTAAATAGTGTTAGCAAAGCATGCTTGCGGTTGGCTTGCGATCAGTTAGCAAATCAATATAACGAAGTTGAGTATTTTCCATCCTTTGAAATTATGATGGATGACTTGCGTGATTATCGATTTTATGATCGCGATATGATTCATCCTTCTGAAGAGGCGGTAGAATATATCAGTCAAAAGTTTAGTGATCAATATTTTACTTCCGATGTAAAAACCTTTATCGAAAAATGGTCGTCCCTTAAACAAGCACTGGCACACCGACCTTACCATCCTGATTCAGCATGCCATCAAAATTTCTTAAAAGATTTGCTTCAAAAACTAAGCGCGGTAAAAGAAGTTTCAGTAGCCGAAGAAATCAAATTCGTTCAATCACAAATACATTCGAATGCCTAACCGCCTTGCTCAATCAACCTCACCTTACTTATTGCAACATGCACACAATCCGGTTGATTGGTTTGAATGGGGTACGGAAGCCTTAAGCAAAGCTGTTAAAGAAGATAAACCTATTTTGGTAAGCATTGGCTACTCCTCTTGCCATTGGTGCCATGTGATGGAGCGCGAGTCATTTGAAAATGATGCCATCGCAAACATCATGAACGAGCACTTTGTATGCATCAAGGTGGATCGTGAAGAGCGGCCCGACATTGACCAGGTATATATGGAAGCTGTTCAGGCTATGCAGCAAAATGGTGGTTGGCCGCTCAATGTTTTTTTAACTCCCGATCAAAAACCATTTTTTGGAGGCACTTACTTCCCGCCAAAAAACTGGTCGCAACTTTTGCTACAAATCGATCAGGCATTTCGTGAAAAGAGAACAGAGATTGATCAATCGGCTGCTTCTTTGCGCGAGCACTTGCAGACAAGCGACTTGCAGCGATTTGCAAAAGAATCTGAGCCATCTTTAAAAAGAGAAAGCCTGGATAATATGTTCAGGATTCTAGAGTCGAGGTTTGATAAAACGTGGGGCGGAATCGAAAAAGCTCCCAAGTTTGTGATGCCTTCCATTTGGCTCTATCTGCTTCGATATCATGCTATGACTAACGACAAAGAATCATTGCACATGGTCGCCCATACTCTTAGGCAAATGGCCTATGGTGGAATTTATGATCAGTTGGCCGGTGGCTTTTCGCGATACTCGGTGGATGCTGAATGGTTTGCCCCGCACTTTGAGAAAATGTTGTACGACAACGGGCAACTGCTTTCGCTTTACTCGGAGGCTTATGCAATCACAAAAGATCCATTGTTCAGAGATGTTGTTTATCAGACAGTAGATTGGCTGACAAATGAAATGAGACATCCGGAAGGAGGATTTTATTCTGCATTAGATGCCGATAGCGAAGGTGTTGAAGGAAAATTTTATACCTGGACGGAGAAAGAAATTACACACGTACTTGGTGAATCAGCCCCCGCTTTTCTTACTTATTATCAATCAACTGAAGAAGGTAATTGGGAACATGGACGAAATATTTTGCGCAAAGACCCTAATACACAAGAACCAACAGAGCCCAAAGGGATAGTCGAACAAAAACAAAAGTTACTCGCTGAACGAGCTAAACGTATTCGCCCGGGTTTAGATGACAAGATTCTTACCGGCTGGAATGCGATGATCATTCAGGGGTTGATTGATGCATACAAAGCTTTTCAGGATCTACATTTTCTAACTCTTGCTCAAGATTCAATTTCATTTATCGAGAATAATCTGATCGCTAAAGGAAAAGTATTTCGTGCCTATAAAAATAAGCACTCCGAAACAGAAGGTTTTTTAGAAGACTATGCATTTCTTATCCAGGCTTATACAAGTCTTTACCAGGTAACCTTCAACGAAGGATGGCTTAACAAAGCAAAAGCATGGAGTGAATATGTACAAGAACATTTCTATGATGCTAACGAAGGATATTTTCATTTTGCATCCAGCACAGCCGAATCACTCATTGCGCGAAAGAAAGAAATTTTTGATAATGTAATTCCAGGTTCAAATTCAGTGATGGCTCGTAATCTATTTACTCTGGGAATAATATTAGATCGCGAAGACTGGAAGCAGCAAGCTTCAGAAATGGTTTCTAAACTTTCATCACTCATCACATCCGAACCCGGATATATGTGTCATTGGGCCGTGTTGCTTACAGAAATGATTAACACACCTGCCGAGATTGTAATCTCCGGAACTAAGGCGCTTGAACTAAGGGAGGAATTACATACACACTATCTTCCGTTCTCAGTAACGGTTGGAAGTACCAAAAAAAGTGAATTACCACTTCTGCAAGATCGTGAACCGAAGGATAATCAAACTCTCATTTACGTTTGCCAAAATAAAACGTGTCAATTACCCGTAGAAACGACTATTCAGGCACTTGATCAATTACGCTCATCTGGTTAGCTTTGTATAAGAATTAATTTTATGAGCACAGTCGAACTCCAGTCGCAATTACATAAGATTATTGATCAGGTTACTGATGAGAGGGTGCTTAAGGCCGTTCATACTTTACTAAGCTCTAAAATCAATATCTATGCACATTCATCGGATGGTCAAGCCATTACCAAAGAAGAACTAGACAGTCTTTTAAGCCTTTCGGAAGAAGACATCCGTACAGGAAATACTACTTCAGTCCACGACCTGAAAATTGAAATTGAGTCGTGGAGAAAAAAATAATCTGGACTGCTCAGGCTAAAGGTGATCTAAGAAAGATATATTCATTCAATTCACTTATTTTGGATGAAAAGTCTGCGTTTGGCCTTATAGAAAATCTCATCAAAAAAACTGAAGGATTGTCAAAAACTATTTCTGGCGGCACTCGATACATAAGCGACTTAAATCCTGGCATACCTTACCAAAAACTAATATTCAAGCATTACCTGATTATCTATCGGCTTGAAGGAAATTCTGTGTTCATAAATAAAATTTTTGACTCACGTCAGGATCCTAAGAAATTAAAAATTTAAGAACAACTATCTATGAAAATATTAAAGCTTGGTTTTGTTTTCTTACTCTACTCATGCTCAACAAAAGAAATACCCCCACCCGCTCCACTTCTTCCGGTACCAAGCGAAAGTCAATTAGCCTGGCACGAAATGGAGATGAATGCTTTTGTGCATTTCACTACCAATACGTTTACAGGAAAAGAATGGGGCTTTCGTCCCCATAGCCCCATTCTTTTCC
>CAZNRJ010000220.1:0-6699 GCA_964574945.1 uncultured Ohtaekwangia sp.
GGCTATTGGCCAAAAGGAAGCTGTTTACAAAACTATCCAATTGCTTGATAGCATGTCGGCTGTGGTTAATGGAAACGGAAGGGTCATTCATGAAATGTCAACCAACGGAGCTGTCTTTAATAAAGGCAATATTAATGAAACGCCACAGTTTGTCTCGCTCATTTGGGAAATCTATCAGTTGAATGGAGATCGCACTTTTTTAGAAAAATACTTTCCTGCAATAGAGAAGGGATTACGTTGGTTGATGACTGAAAATGATGCAGACAATAACTTATTTCCGGATGGCTTTGGCATGATGGAGATTCACGGTCTCAACAGTGAAATGATTGACGTAGCCGCCTACACGCAACGGGCTTTCGATGATGCTTCTAAAATTGCAATGGAATTAGGTGATGACACGTTATCAAAATCGTATCAGGATATCGCACGTGTACTCAAAACAAAAATTAACCAGGAGTTTTGGTCGGAAGAATTCGGCTCATTTGCTGACTTTATCGGAACCGATAAGCAAGCGTTGAAATTAATTGATGATGCCATCGTGCGTGCCGACACATTAAAAAAGCCCTGGGCTGTGGCTGAATTGAAACAAACCAGGTCAATTATAATTAAAAACCCTTCTATCAAACCAAGACCCTTTGTTCTTTATCATAATTGGGTTGTAAACACACCAATGGAAATGAACATCGCAGATAATGACAAAGCCATACGAGCATTAGCAACTGCCGAAAACTTTGTAAATCCGTTTGGTGTTTTTGTTACCGGTATAGATCGGGATGAATCGGCTGGGACAGATGATGGCTCGTTTAAGGGAAGCAAAGTCTTTTCCTATACAGGGGCAGTGATGACGCTGCCCACCGGAGTGCAGGCCGTTGCCGAAAATAATTACAACCACCCTAACCAGGCATTGAGTTATTTGAAGAAAATGGCTCGCACATTTAGTTATGCGTTGCCCGGAAGCATGTATGAAGTTTCACCCGACTATGGAATGACTACACAAGCCTGGAACATTTACAGTTTTGCAGTGCCAATTGTACAACAGTTTTTTGGGATCCATCCTCAGGCAGCACAAAAGAAAGTGACGATCAGATTACAAATGCCTGACGAATGGAATGAAGCTTCGCTTGAGAATGTAGCTATTGCCGATAATGAAGTTTCAATATTCTATAAAAGATCGGGTAATCAAGTCTCACTAAAAGTGACTCAACAAAATCCTGATTGGACCCTCGATCTTATCCTGCCGAAGGGAACGAACCCAGATTATAAGATTATCGGTGAGGGGAATTCATTAGAGTCTGATAATCGATTAAAATTTATTTCAACCAGCAAAGACATTGAGCTAATCTTATTGTTAAATGATTGACCAATCAATAACAGCAGGGCAGAAGATATGGAATCAGTTTTTCAGAAAAACCTTCTACCAAACAAGTTGCAGTCCAAGATCTTCATATAAGTGAAAATCAGAATCTTTGGAGATCATCTGAAAATCATTTTTAATTGCTTTCCAAATCAGGAGTCTGTCAAACGGATCTTTATGTGGCAAGCGCCAGGGCAATTGGTGAGCAGAGGCAGCCAATGTAGCCGAAAGTCCAACTATTGAAAATTGACTATCCGTTGCTAACGAAACAAAGTCTTGGGGTTCATATTTACCTAACGAAAGTTTACCAATAGAATGCTTGATGGACATTTCCCAAAATGTGATAATACTAACACTCACGTCATTGTTAGTGTCTTCAATAATCTGAATTACCTTTGAAGAAAGTTTCTTGGTGTCAGTAATCGTCCAGATAAAACTGTGGGTATCTAATAGATACTTCATAAATTCAAAAATTCTTCTGTCGAAATTTTAAAGTCCTTAGAGAATTTTACATTCACCTTTCCATTCAACAATCCCAATTTTCTCTTTTTAGATTTGATTTCTTTATAGGGCAATACCCTGAAAATTTTCTTTTTCCTTCTTCCATGGGTTACAACAAGTTCCTCACCCTTTTGAACCTGGTCGGCATAGGTTGAAAGATTGGTTTTGAATTCACCAATTGTTACAGTTTTCATACCGCCAAAAGTAAGTATAATTCTTGAACTTGTCAAGTTGACAAGTTCAACTTGCAGGGCAGACGCATCTAAATTTTCGGAACCGCTTTCTACGCGGATGAACAGGGTTTCCAACCTTTTGAAGGTTGGAAACCCTGAATCGAATTGGACACTCGAGCTTATCTTACCAAAAGGAACAAAGCAGGGTTATCAGATTGTCAAGGGCAAAGGAGATTCAATTGAAATTGATAATCGATTAAAATTTACATCAACTAACAAAGAAGTTGAGTTAACTTTATTGTTAAAAGACTAGCGACAAGAATCCAGTATCAAGAATCCAGCCCTCGCGATTATTTTTCCTGCCCTTTCTTATACAACTCCGTCTGCTTCTTCAACAGATAGTTATGAATAGCCTCTACATCATCCGCAGTAAGCGAATTACTAAAGTTGGCCATTCCATTCTGTGACAGAATACCTTTTAGCACAATATCCTGAAACACAATATGCTTGGCTTCTGTTAATTTTGAGAGATCAGGATGTTGCGAAAGATGCTGATCACCAAAGCGACCGTGGCAGGTTTCGCAATACGATTCATAGATTGCTGCTCCTTTGGCAATCAGTTCTTGTTTAATCTTAGTATTAGGTGGAGCCGGAGTTGGAATAGGCTTTTGTTTTGGAGATACGGGTGTTTCACCGCCTCCTAATTTAAATGCTATAATGCGTTCTTTGTTTTCGTATTCAAAAAATGCAGCATCCGGCAAATAGGCAGCGGTCTCGGCTCCGCCATACGCAGCCATCACGGCAACGTACTGTTCACCATCAATGCTGTACGTGGTAGCCCCTGCCATAATTCCGGTTCCTGTAAAAATAGATTTTAATTTCTCTCCGGTGCGTGCATCAAACACATTAAAGTACCCGGTGCGTGTTCCCTGGAAAACCAATTCAGGTGTTGACAAAGTTCCGCCATCAGGCGCACCTTCCGTCATCTTCCAGGCTGCTTTGCCTTTCACAGGATCCCACGCTAACAAACTTTCCGACCGCAATGTATCCTCCGCACTTGTAATTTGCTCAGGCACATTCTTTTTAAACTTATACATGTTGCTGTAATCAATAGCCGTGTTATCTACATCATCACGATATTTATAATTCTCAAATGCTTTAAACACCTGCGGCACCGCGCGCTCAGGAATATAGACCAATCCTGTAACAGGATTAAAAGACATCGGCTGCCACACATGACCACCACCGAGATAAGGCACTACCAGTTTGGGCTTGTCTTTATACCACTGACCTTGCTCTGTCAGCACGGGCCGACCGGTTTTCAAATCGACATGACTGGCCCAATTCACTTTTGTATATTTCTCTGCCGAAATCAATTCACCTGTTGCCCGGTCAAGCACATAAAAAAATCCATTCTTAGGCGCTTGCATAATAATCTTTCTCTGCTTCCCATCAATTTCAACGTCAGCCATAATCATATTTTGGGTAGCGGTATAATCCCAAATCTCAGCCGGGGTTGTCTGGTAATGCCAAACCATATTTCCGTTATCGGGATTGATGGCAATGATCGATGATAAAAACAAATTATCACCACCGGAAGGGCTTCTGTACCAAATCGGATACGGAGTGGAGTTGCCCGTACCGATGTATAATAAATTCAGTTCATGATCGTAAGCCGATTCTCCCCAGGAAGTTCCACCTCCTCCGGTTTCCCAATCAGAATTTGGATCCCAAGTCTTCGCAGCCATTTCCATTTCTTCACTTTCATAGCCACCGGACGGAGGCCCGGGCACAATCCAAAAGCGCCACTTCTCTTCGCCCGTTTTTAGATCATAGGCAGTAACATAGCCGCGCACTCCGTATTCCGCCCCGGAATTTCCAATCATCACAATGCTACCGGCAATATGAGGCGGGCTTGTAATTGTGTACCCTTTTGTTCGATCTGTAAAAGTATCCTTGCTCCATACTACGGAACCCGTTGCGGCATCAAGGCAAACAAGATATCCATCTAATGTGCCCACATAAACTTTACCTTCCCAAACGGTTAATCCACGGTTCACTGCATCACAGCAAGCCCTGCGCGCATACGAAGCATCAACTTGTGGTTTATAAATCCACAATTGCTTTCCGGTTTTTGCATCCAGCGCATAAACCGATCCCCACGAACCTGACGTGTACATAATACCATCCACCACAATCGGTGTTGCTTCCAATCCCCTTGGTATGTTACCTATAATGGTAGTTGCATCGTACTCCCAGGCAAACCCCAAGTCCTGAACATTTGCAGCATTGATTTGATTTAATGGTGAGTAATGTTGCATCTGTTGATTTCCGCCTATCGTTAACCAATCAGCTTCCACTTGATTTGATAACCGCACCTGATCAATCCATCCTTTCGGTTTTTCTTCCTTACAACTAACTGCGAAAATTAAAAACAGAATCACATAAGCTATTCTTTTCATAGGATGCCAGGTTTGGTTCTATTAAAGGTAAGACTTATCGTGTTACTAAACTTTAAAATCTGAGATTCTGCATAGAAATGATAAGGCAAATCCTGAAAGAGATTTATCTAATTACAAACGATCGCATTGACACGGAGCCGAGATCAGTTTTTTCATTGAAGAATAAAATCTGCTCATTCTTCTCCTGCTGAGCGATGGAATATATCAACGGCAGATAATGATCGTGTGTAGGCACAGCCAGCTTTGCTGCTGTTCCTAATTGATCGTAATGAATAATCCCACTATGGTTTTGATTAACCAAAAATGTTTTAATCTTTTCATCAAATTCGGTAGCCCAATCGTATGGCTTTCCGGAAAAATTCAGCATACGTAAATTGTGCACGATGTTACCGCTTCCCACAATCAGCACTCCTTTTTTCCGCAGCTCCTGCAATTCGCGTGCAAGCTCATAATGATACTGCATCGGCTTGTAATAGTCGAGGCTCAATTGATAGACCGGAATACCGGCATCAGGATACATGGGCAGCAAAAAACTCCAGGTACCGTGGTCAAGCCCCCATTCAAAGTCATCCTGCACGTCAGTTTTGGTTATTAACTTTTTAGTAAGCTCTGCAAAATCAGGCGCACCCGGTGCCGGATACTGCTGGTCAAATAAGGCCTGTGGAAATCCACCAAAGTCGTGAATAGTTTTAGGGCGTTCCATGGCAGTTACTCGCGTATCTCTTGTCAGCCAATGTGCTGAAATAGTTAAGATTGCTTTTGGCCTGGGAAGTTTAGTTCCTAATTCCGCCCACGAGCGATTGTATTCATTTTGTTCAATGGCATTCATAGGGCTGCCATGCCCGATAAATAAAGCGGGCATTGTATCAGACGCTGGTAATTCATCCATTGCCTTCATAAAAGAACTTAGTGTGCTCATAGTGCTGATTCCTATAAAGTGAATGTGTTAAAAAATCTCTTCGTTTCGCGTAGTGGCAAAATAACGGATTACTAAGAATTTTAATTCCAGCTTGTTCCAGTACGATCTTAATCTATGTTAATTGTGCTTAACCGCAGAGGCGCGGAGAACGCAAAGAAAACGATCAAAAGACGTTGCGGCCTTGCGTCTCCGCGGTTAATTACAAGATCAAATCAATTAACTTAGCGGTTCGCATACGATGAGTACACCTGAATTAGATCTATTCAACATTCCTGCCGAAGACACCTTCTTTGCCGAGATTGTTTTGCCTGTTCCCATCCCAAAACTTTTCACCTACCGGGTACCTGCTGAATTAAATTCCATCATTAAAAAAGGACAGCGCGTAATTGTTCCCTTCGGGCAAAAGAAAATCCTTACGGGAATCATTGCCGGTTTGCATCACCAACCTCCTAAAGAGTATGAGGCCAAATACATTCACGATATCCTGGATGTGGGTGAAGTAATCTATGAGCAACAATTCACACTCTATCAGTGGATTGCCGATTACTACCTCTGCACGCTGGGTGAAGTGGTGCAAGCCGCCCTGCCTTCAGGATTAAAGCTTTCCAGCGAATCGATGATTCAGTTACGACCAGGTTTTGATTTAGAAGAAACTGATTTTGATTTTTCAGAAAAAGAAAGGATTCTGCTTGCGAGATTAAAATCAGATATCCTTACTTATACGGAAGCTGCGAAATTGCTGGGCACAAAATCCATTTACCATATCTTAAAGTCGCTCGCCTCCAAAGAAAGCATCATCCTCTTTGAAGCAGTGAAAGAAAAATTCAAACCAAAAACAGAACGGCATATCCGCATTTATGCAAATTATGTAGTCAAAGAGAACCTGGAAACATTATTTGAAACCCTCGCTTCAAAACCAAAACAAGAGGCGGTGCTTCTAAAGTACTTACAGGAAGTTCCGGTGTTTTCAAACCCTGACCTGAATCAGCAAGGTGTTAGTAAATCACGATTGCTTGATTCAGAAATTTCTGAATCTTCAGTTAACACGCTGATCAAAAATAAAATTCTTGAAGAGTTTGAAGTAATTGTGCCTCGCTTCGGTTTCCCGGATAATGCTCACGAACATCCCGTTCTGTTAAGCGAAGGACAAGAACAGGCACGCAATGAAATCCTGGCAAGTTTTGAAACCAAAACCACAGCGCTGCTTCATGGTGTGACGGGCAGCGGCAAAACTGAAATTTACATCGACCTGATTAAAAAAGCATTGGAGGGTGGTTCGCAAGTATTATT
>CAZNRJ010000221.1:0-4575 GCA_964574945.1 uncultured Ohtaekwangia sp.
ATGGGGCATTACACCATTTATCTCCCGGCCTATGATGATAAAAAGTTAGTTCAATTACTCCTCAGGATTTCAAAAGTTCGTTGGCATATCTTTTCCAAGCATACAAAAAGTCCTTATCATGTTGGTAGAATCTCAGTGTACCCGATAAGTGGTCAGGATTTTATTGAGAGTGTGGTAACAGGCTCTGGAGTTTTATGCGGTGCCGGATTTGAAACACCGGCAGAAGTTCTTCACCTCAACAAGAAATTGTTGGTGGTGCCGATGAAAAGCCAGTACGAACAACATTGCAACGCTGCGGCCTTAAAAAGGTTGGGCGTGCCCGTCTTGAAAAAGGTTAAAAAGAAATCGATTAAAAAAATTGAACAGTGGCTGGAGGAAGGAAAGCCGCTCAATATCTCTTTTCCTGATATTGCAGGTGATGCGGTGGAGAAAGTGCTGGAGAAGTTTTCGAAGTAGGACTCAATCAATTTCTAATTGTTCCAACACATCTGCTAATTCAGCATAATCTTTTAGTCCCGGCTTCAATTCCTGGTTGCCCGAAATATTTATCCCTGCTATTTCAAATGTAAGAATGTCATCCAACGAATAAGGAGCGGAGTCGAGGTCAATAAATACGTCTGATTGCTCAGACATTACTTTAATCGCATCTCCGTCTTTTTGACGATCTCCCGTAAGGTGAGTGACCAGCAGGAATTCGATTCGGTCTTTATTGGCTCTTATCAGTTCTTTCGATGCTTCCCAATCGGCTAAAGCCAACGTAACAATCAACCGTGCTTTTGAAAATGTGTTGCTGCCTAACTCTTTGCCGTTGATCTGAATAACTTCAATGTGATATTCCTCAGGGATAGAATGACCTGAAACTTCGAGAACAAATTGAGGTCCGCTCACCCAGCCGGTTATATCTTCAAAGGTCTTTGGATCAATCACATTAGCGGGGAATCCGAGCCAATCAACGCCCATACCTGCACAATAGCGCGCATCACTCAGGTTGGTTATGTTTCCGGCCTTTACTTTGGTTTTTAACGACATGGCTCAAATATCAAAAAGAAAAAATAACTTTGAAACGAATTAGTGCCTGAATGAAGCGAGGTTATCTTTTTTTTATCTTGTTAGCCGGTTTGGCAAGCTGCTCCGATGAGGATCCGATTAACACCGATGTTGGATTAAACTACTTTCCGCTGCAAACCGGAGATAGCTGGATTTACGCAGTAGAAGAAACCACCATCAATCAAACCAGGGAGACAAAAACATACGAGCTTCGGGTGGTTGTTATGGATTCTGTTATGAATACGAATGGTGCCTATACCTATACTTTTCACCGCGATAAACGAATGACTGAAACGGACTCCTGGCAAAGTTATCAAACCTGGACGGCTGAAGTTAGCCTGAACCAATTGATTCAGAATGAAGGCAATGAACTGTTTGTGAAACTGATCTTTCCTTTATCCAACGATTTAACATGGAATGGCAATCAGTTTAATAATTTGCCAAACATGGGCAACTTATTTAATGGCAAGGGAAGTGAGGTTTATCATGCCGGTGAATATGATCAATCTAAAACACTTTCAACAAATCTTCAATTTGCCAAAACAATAACGATCACTCAAAATAATTTTGATGATCCCATTGTTGGGAAGGATGTTCGAAAGGAAGTTTATGCCAGGGACGTTGGGCTTATCTATAAAGAGATAACCCAGCTTGAATATTGCACGGCAGTTGATTGTCTCGGGCAACAAAAAGTAGATAAAGGGATTATACTGGTTCAAACGCTAAAATCGTATGCTTCGCAGTAAGCTGACCCTTGCATTCGTTTTTGTTGCCTTTGCTGTGCAGGGCCAGGTAAACCGATACTTCGTTTTCTTCAAAGACAAAACAGGCACGCCCTTTACTCTTTCAAACCCCTCGCAATTTTTGAGCGCAAAGAGTATAGAGAGGCGACAAAAGCAAAACATCCCGCTTCTTGAAGAAGACTTACCGGTAAACCCGGACTATGTTAGCCAGGTGAAAAATACAGGGGCTAAGACTTTCTTTACATCGAAGTGGTATAATGGGATTTTGATTGAAACCACGGCCTCAACACTCACTACAGTAAATGCGTTGCCTTTTGTTTCACGATCGGAATTAGTTGCTCCCGGCAGTAAACTTTTGGGTGGCCGGGTTTCTAAAATAAAACAAGGCAAAAATTCTTCTGCCGATCAACCGGTGAATCAAAATCAACTTCAGCAAATTGGAATTGACGAAATGCATGATGCTGGGTATAGAGGCGAAGGAATATCCATCGCAATTTTTGACAGTGGATTTACAGGCGTTAACGTCACTGCTCCATTCGCTGACCTTTTTACAGAAAATCGCGTGAAGCAAACGTATAATTTTGTGACTAATACTGCCGGTGTTTATACAAGCGATGATCATGGAACAGAAGTGCTTTCCGTCATGGCAGCGTATTCGCCAGGTACTTATACAGGTGGAGTTTACAAAGCTGATTATTTTCTATATCTCACCGAAGATGTTGCAAACGAATATCGTGTGGAAGAATATAATTGGACCTTTGCTGCCGAGCGTGCCGATAGTGCCGGGGTGGATGTTATTAATTCATCGCTGGGATATAATGAGTTTGATGACCCGTCAATGGATTATGAAACTTCTGAACTGGATGGTAAAACTGCAGTGATTACAAAAGCTGCGCGCAAAGCCATAGAGAAAGGGATAATTGTTGTTTGCAGTGCGGGCAACGAAGGTGGCAATTCATGGAAATTGGTTACACCACCTGCGGATGCGAATGGAATCCTTGCTACCGGATCGGTTAATAGTGTTGGGTCGCTAAGCAGCTTTAGTTCCAAGGGACCTACAGCCGATGGTCGCACGAAACCGGATGTGGTTGCGCTTGGTTCAGGCACAAGTGTAATAAAGCAAAGTGGCACACTGGGAACGGCAAGCGGCACTTCCATGGCAAGTCCTTTGGCAGCCAGTTTAGCAGCGGGAGTTTGGCAGGCATTTCCATATTTAAGTGCCCAGGATGTTTATCATGCAATTGTAACAACGGCAAGTTTAGCTGCTGCGCCTAATAATCAATACGGCTATGGTCTTCCGCACTTTCGTGCGATTGAGAATTATTTAAAAAGTTTATCGCAGAACGAATTGATTGCTATTTACCCAAATCCGGTTTCCGGGGATAGCTTCAAAATCAAGGTGAAAGAACCAACAGACGAACTGGTTCAAATTACAATTTATGATACGCGGGGTAGCCGCATTGCCGAATCAAGGTTAAAAATCAATTGGCTGAACAATCCATTTGAATATGATATTTCCCTTCTGAAAGCAGGGATTTATTTTGTCCAGGTTTCAACCGGCAAAGCATCCGTTACTGCAAAGATTGCAAAGTTGTAAAAACAACGCGGTACAGACGCAAACCCTTCTTATCTTTACATCCATAATTTATTTCAACGTATTGCTAATGAAGCCCATTATTGCTCCATCCATTTTAGCTGCCGACTTTGCAAACCTGCAACATGAGGTAACAATGATCAATGAAAGCCAGGCCGACTGGATTCATGTGGATGTAATGGATGGCGTATTTGTTCCTAATATTTCTTTTGGAATTCCTGTCATCAAGGCAATTAAAAAACATGCAAAGAAACCGTTGGATGTTCACCTGATGATTGTGCAACCGGAACGATACATCGAAACCTTTCGGGAAGCAGGTGCAGATTTATTATCGGTGCATATTGAAGCGAGTACACATTTACACCGCACGATACAGCAAATAAAAGCAGCAGGTATGAGAGCTGGTGTTGCCATTAACCCGCATACATCCGTTTCCCAACTGAGTGATGTGCTTGCTGATATTGATTTAGTTTGCCTGATGTCGGTGAATCCCGGCTTTGGCGGACAAAAATTTATTGAAAATACCTATCGAAAAGTAGCTGAGTTGAAGCAACTGATATCCGAAACCAAATCAAGTGCGTTAATTGAAATTGATGGGGGTGTGAATCAGGAAAACGCAAAACCATTGCTCGATGCAGGTGCCCATGTGTTGGTTGCAGGTAACTTTGTTTTCTCTTCAACTGAACCTAAAGCTGTTATTCAAAAGTTAAAGGAAATTCGGTAGGTAAACTTGGCTTGAATGTTGGATAGTTTTCATAATCATAGCATCATGCGAACAGTCTTTTTACTTGCAACATGTGCATTTCTTTTAAACTCCTGTGCCAGGACTGTTTCTAGAATTGATCCCAGTCAACAAATAGATTTAAGCGGCCGCTGGAATGATTCTGATTCGCGGCAAGTAGCGGAGACAATGACCACCGAACTGTTGGGTAGTCCTAAATTTCAGGAGTATGCAAAAGCACTTGGTAAAAAACCTGCCATCATTGTTGGTGAAATTAAAAACAGGACCAGTGAGCACATCGATGCCAATAATTACATTAAGAAATTTGAACTGGCTATCTTCAACTCAGGTCTTGCTGATTTAGTAGAGTCGGATGAATTTCGCGATAAACTTCGTTTGGAACGTGCCCAACAACAAGACTTTGCCGATCCGGCAACAGTAGCCCAGTGGGGGAATGAATTAGGAGCAAA
>CAZNRJ010000221.1:4585-6692 GCA_964574945.1 uncultured Ohtaekwangia sp.
TTGGAGAGATGACTTCGGAGACTGATGTGTACAATAAAAATCGGGTGGTTAATTATGTTACCACACTATTCCTTACCGATATGGAAACCAATAAGCGTGTTTGGTATGGTCAGCGGGAAATTAAGAAGTACATCAAGAATTAATTTCTTAAACAGCTCTACCATGCTGAGCCGTTCGAAACAACCTTTACTGAAACTTTCAACATTCCTCATCATTATTTTGGCTGGTTCATGTGCCAGTTATTACCAATCGAACACTGCGTTTAACCAGGATTTTGAACAGGGTAATTTAAACAACGCATTGCTTACGCTGCAAGCAAAATCAACAGAAGCCCGGGGTAAACGGGAATTTCTCTTTTATGTAAACAATGGCCTGGTGCTGTCCATGCTGGGTCGGTACCCTGAAAGCAACGAGTACTTTGAAAGGGCTTTTATTTTTGGCGAGGATTACAGAAAGAATTATCTCAATGAAGTGACTTCTTATTTGACTAATCCGAATGTAACGACTTACAAAGGCGAAGATCATGAGCACCTCATGCTCTTGTATTACAAAGCGTTGAATTTTTTAAAGATGGGCAAAACCCAGGAAGCTTTGGTGGAGTGCCGCAGGTTAAACATCAGGCTCTTGCAACTTAGTGACCGGTATACCAATGAGGGCAAGTTTCAACGCGATGCCTTTATCCATACACTGATGGGCATCATTTATGAAACCGATAAAGATTATAACAATGCATTTATTGCCTATCGAAATGCCGTTGAAATTTATGAAGAGGATTATCAACACCTGTTTCAAATTGCAGTTCCGGATCAACTGAAATCAGATTTGTTACGAACCGCCTGGCTAAGCGGATTTAATAATGACTTCGAATTCTTTAAAGAAAAATTTGGAATGCCGGACTATGTTTATGAACCGCCTGAAGGAGGGGAGCTTGTTTTATTTTGGCACAACGGATTGAGTCCTATAAAAGCTGAGTGGGGCATTAATTTCATTGTCAACCGGAGAGACAACTTTGTATATTTTTATAATCAGGAGTTGGGAATAAGTTTTCCTTTTTCATTGGATGGATATGATGAAAAAGATAAAAATGGATTGTCACGACTTGAAATTTTCAGGGTTGCCCTGCCTCGTTACCTTGAACGCCCCACGTATTATTCCGGAGCCACTGTTAGCTGGCCGGGGAATACCACTGAGTTGCAATTATTGGAAGACGTGAACAAGATTGCTTTTAAAAGTCTGCAGCAGCGCATGACGTTAGAGCTAAGCAAGGCGTTGATACGGGTTGCCTTGAAGAAAGCAACCGAATACCAGGTGAAGCAGGAAGATAAAACATTGGGATCGGTGCTGGGGGTAATTAATGCGATTACCGAAAAAGCGGATACCCGCAACTGGCAAACGTTGCCGCATAGCATCTATTATGCCCGCATCCCGCTGGCTGTTGGGCAGAACAAAGTTTCGCTCCAGCTAAACAATGGGGGCGGGGATTCTCATAAAAACGAGTTTACATACGAGGCTAAGAAAGGGCAAATACTGTTTCACACCTTCAGTTCGTTAGAGAGCAGATACCCAAGCTATGGTTATTGATCAAAATTGTCATTTTTGCCATCCATTTTCAGGCTGTTATCTTTAAGGCTTAATTAACCCTATCCTGAAAAGCAACATCCGCATATTCTGTCTCTTGCTGATTGCAGTGTTTCTGCTTCCCATGCTTTCCCTGGCACAGGATGATGAAAAGCCCACTTTTCCATTAGAAACCATTTATGCCAAACGAAAGCCAAATACCACCCGTAAATTTCTCCGGAATTTTAAGTTTAGCCTAAGTACCGGGTATGGCCGAACATTTATGAAGCATAAGCTGGAGAGCTTTGGGGTTTTCCAGCGTCCGGGGTTTGCTCCACGGCTTTTCGCCAATGGCACCGTAACGGATTCAACCTACACAAACTGGATTAACCAGGTTAAAAGAGATACCCTAAGCTCGCCACCCGATAGCTTTATCGTTAATGGCGACACTACAGAACTTGGTTTTAAAGGAAAGGGGATAAACATCCCGCTCAATTTTACAATTCACTACGAGTTTTTAGAACGTTATCGTATTGGGGGCGGAGTTGCC
>CAZNRJ010000222.1:0-6690 GCA_964574945.1 uncultured Ohtaekwangia sp.
TATGAATTTCATGATGATAAATTCTATGTATTTTATTTTAACAGGACACTAGTGAACATTTGTCAATTGTCAACTCTTTACAGAACAAAAATTGAAAACAGAAAAACCATATCCTCCCAAACTCTTTCTGAAATTCTTCCGCTGGTACTGCCACCCGAAGATGCAAGACTACATCGAAGGGGACTTGATGGAAGTGTATGAACGAAGATTAAAAACAATTGGAAAGGGAAAGGCAGATTTAAAATTTATCATCGATGTGCTCTTGTTATTCAGGCCGGGGATTATCAAACCAATAGAAGGATATCAAAGATTAAACACCTACGGTATGTATAAAAGTTATTTTAAGATCGGCTGGAGGAACTTAGTCAAGAATAAAGGCTACTCCTTCATTAACATTGGCGGCCTTGCCATGGGAATGGCTGTTGCCATACTTATCAGCTTGTGGGTGTACGATGAGTTTTCATTTAACAAATATCATGAAAACTACAAGACCATTGCGCAGGTATATCGCTCCAACAACTGGGGTGGCGAAAAAGGAATCAGCACCGCGCATGTAACCGGCCTCGGCACGCTTCTTAAAGCTGAATATGCTTCGCACTTTAAAAACGTAGCCATGATCCGTGCCCGCACGGAGGAACGTGTGCTCGCCTTCGGTGAAAATAAGTTTACCCAAAGCGGTTATTTTATGCAGCCCGAAGGTGCCGACATCTTAACCTTAAAAATGATTAAAAGCACACGCCAGGGACTGACCGATATGAAATCGGTGTTACTCTCAGAGTCCCTTGCTAAAAAACTATTTGGTGATGTGGATCCAATTAATCAGGTAGTGATGATGGATGCGAAGTGGGAGTTGAAAGTGACGGGCGTATATGAAGACTTGCCAAAGAACTCAACCTTTCATGATGCCTCTTATTTTGCTCCGCTTGATCTATACATAGATGGTTGGGGTTCGTTGACTTCGTGGGATAATTATTTCGTGTATATCTATGTTCAGATTAATCCGGAAGGAAATTTTGAAGAAATCTCCAGAATTATAAAAAATGTAATGCTGGCGCATGTTGATGCTGAGGCTAAGGAGACAAAACCAGAAATTTTCCTGCAGCCCATGAAAAAATGGCATTTGGATTCCGAATTTAAGAACGGTGAGTTGGTGACAAGCAAGCGCATGATGTCTGTTTGGTATTATAGCGCAATTGGAGTTTTTGTTTTGGTGTTAGCGTGCATCAACTTTATGAACTTAAGCACTGCCCGTTCTGAAAAAAGAGCCAAAGAAGTTGGTATCAGGAAATCAATTGGCTCATTGCGTAGTCAACTCATACAACAATTCTTTGGAGAGACGCTGCTCGTTGCTGGTATTGCTGCCGTTATTGCTTTGATCGTTGTTCAACTAAGCTTGCCCTGGTTTAATGATGTGAGCGATAAGAATATTTCAATGCCTGTTAGCAATCCATTATTCTGGTTGATTTGCATTGGGTTTACTTTATTCACAGGATTACTTGCCGGTAGCTATCCCGCACTTTACTTGTCTTCTTTCAATGCAGTAAAGATTTTGAAAGGAACTTTCAAAGCCGGACGGTTTGCTATGATACCAAGAAGAGTTTTGGTGGTGTTACAATTTACGGTTTCCATTACGCTCACCATCGGAACCATTATCGTTTATCAACAAATTCAGTTTGCAAAAAATCGTCCTGTAGGA
Organism: uncultured Ohtaekwangia sp.; assembly: GCA_964574945.1. Lineage (GTDB taxonomy): Bacteria > Bacteroidota > Bacteroidia > Cytophagales > Cyclobacteriaceae > ELB16-189. The sequence goes on from CAZNRJ010000222.1 coordinate 1,697, forward strand.
TACTCGCGCGCCAACCTGATTGGCATGCGAACGGCCTCCCCCGAGTACAAAGGTCAATATCAGGCGATACGAAATGAGCTGAAGAACACAAACATGGTGGAAGAAATCGCGGAAGCAAATTATTCCATCATAGATACACGCGGTTGGAATGGTGGCTTCTCCTGGCATGGTCAGAAATATGATCAAACCTTCAATACAATTTTCGTTACCCATGAATATGGTCAAACCATTGGTTGGGAATTTGTAGCTGGCCGCGATTTTTCCCGCGACTTCGCGACTGATTTAAAAGGTATTGTGATTAACGAATCGGCATTAGAGATATTAGGGTTGGAGAATCCTGTTGGGGAATCCCTTTCATGGATGGATCGCGGAGAATTTAAAATAGTAGGTGTTGTTAAGGACATGGTGAAAGGTTCACCGTATGAGCCAACCAACCCTTCCATTATTTTTCTTTCAGACAATGATATGCAATGGCTATACATTAAAATGAAACCAACTGTTAGTGCGCATGAAGCCCTGCCAAAAATTCAATCTGTACTTGCCAGCATCGTTCCCTCTGCTCCTTTCGATTACACGTTTGCTGATGAAGCCTACGGAGCGAAATTCCGGGCCGAAGAACGCATCGGAAAATTAGCAACGCTATTTAGTGCACTGGCATTGCTCATCAGTTGCCTTGGGTTATTTGGTTTAGCCTCTTTTATGGCCGAGCAACGCACAAAAGAAATTGGAATCCGAAAAATAATGGGCGCCTCAGTAGCCAACCTGTGGAAAATGCTGTCAAAGGATTTTATGGTGTTGGTAATTATATCCTGCAGCCTCGCAATTCCTGTTTCTTTTTATTTTATGAATAGCTGGCTTGGGCAATATGAGTATCGCACTACTATTTCATGGAACATTTTTGCCATTACCGGCATGGGGGCATTGATGATCACGTTACTAACCGTAAGCTTTCAGGCAATCAAAGCTGCATTGGCCAATCCGGTGGATAGTTTGAGATCGGAATGAAAACAGTTGACAACAGGCAATTGACATTAGGCAAAACCCTTGTCAATTGAACATTTGTCAACTCTTTACAGAACAAAAATTGAAAACAGAAAAACCATATCCTCCCAAACTCTTTCTGAAATTCTTCCGCTGGTACTGCCACCCGAAGATGCAGGATTACATCGAAGGAGACTTGATGGAAGTGTATGAAGTAAGATTAAAAACATCCGGTAAACGAATAGCCGACCTGCGATTTGTTGCAGATGTGCTGCTGCTGTTCAGGCCGGGTATTATCGGGCGCAGGAAAAGTAACTACTCTAATAACTATACAGATATGTTTCGAAACAATTTTAAAATCGCGTTGCGTAATCTCTGGAAGAACAAACCTTCCACGGTTATTAATGTGCTTGGGCTTACTACAGGCATTACGGCATGTTTGCTCATTGCCCTGTTCATTCAGCACGAGCTTAGCTTTGATAAGTCTCAATCGAAGGGAAACCGGATTGCCCGTGTGGTGATGGAGTATAGTTTTGAAGGCAGCAACGATAAGGCCCGCGGAACTTTCACCAGCACTAAAGTGGCGCCTGTGCTGTCGCGTACCTTTCCTGAAGTAGAGAAAGGTGTTCGCATGAGCGATGCAGATAGGATTCTGCAGCTCAACAACGAGCCTGTTACCGAACCGAATTTTTTATTTGCCGATTCCTCATTCTTCGACACGTTTGATTATGAAATGCTGGAAGGCAACGCAGCCACTGCATTAGATGGCAAGAACAAAGTAGTGCTTACCGAAGCCATGGCCGGTAAATACTTTGGTAATGAAAGTCCGCTCGGTAAAATATTAGAAGTGGGAGCCAACAAAACTCCTTATGAAGTTACCGGGGTAATGCGCAACTACCCGAAAAACTCCCAACTGCAATTTGATTTCCTCGCTTCGTTTTCCTCGCTGGGTCAAAACCAGGAACGCACATACTTCAACGCGAATTACACCACGTACCTGTTGCTGCGCGATGAATTTGCATTCGATCCGTTGGTTGAAAAACTTGACCCGTTTATGGAAAAAGAAATGGCGGGAACGGGTGCCTCCATCCGGTTTTCGCTGGAACCCTTCAGGGAGGTTCATTTGCATTCGCCCTATCATGATTTTGTTCCGAACACCAGCCTCTCGTATTTGTACCTGCTTGGCGGAGTGGCCCTGCTCATTATCGTAATTGTTTGTTCCACCTACATTAACCTGAGCACCGCCAAATCTATTGAACGTGCCAAAGAAGTAGGCATTCGCAAAGTATCGGGTGCGGCACGCGCGCAACTGTTCTGGCAATTTATTGGCGAAGCTTTTGTGGTTTGCTGTTTATCGGTGCTGGTGAGCTTTTGTGCGGCTTCACTCTTGTTACCTTATTTCAACACATTTGTTGATCGCGCATTTCAATTAACAGATTTATTCACGCCTGCCTTTCTGCTAACAACATTCTTTATTACAGTCGCCATCAGCCTGGCGGCAGGCGGTTACCCGGCCATGATTTTATCGGGCATGCAACCCGCGCGTATTTTAAAAGGTGTATTTAAGAATACATCATCGGCCAGAACATTGCAGCAATCGCTTGTCGTGTTTCAATTTGCGATTACCGTATTCCTGATTGTGTGTACCATCATTATCCGGAATCAATTAAGCTACATCCAAAATAAAAACCTCGGCTACGATCGCAACCATGTGCTAATGCTGACTATCGGGTGGGGCACGGACTATAGCCAAATGAAAACACTTAAGCAGGAGCTGAAAAAACATCCGCAGGTAAAAGAAGTGTCGCGCTGTGCCAACGGACCGGTAAGCATCTTCAGCGGTTATAGCATGCGCCTGCCCACCATGCCTGAAACCGAAGTAATTGCCGTTAATGCCAACCCGGTTGATGAAGGCTTTGTAAAAGCAAGTGGCTTGCAACTGATTGCCGGGCGCGATTTTTCCGAACAAGATATAGAGGCCGTAACCCCGGAAGAATGGGAAGACAAGAAATTTCATTACATCATCAACGAAAGTGCCGCACAAAAATTCGGTTGGACACCCGAAGAAGCCATTGGCCGCGAGTTAGTGCTGAACAACGTGGGCGAGGTACGCGGTGTGATTAAAGATTTTCATTTTCAATCCATGCACAGTGAGCTTAAGCCCATTGTACTGTTTACCGCTACCTGGGGCGGCCGCCTGCTTGTAAAAACTTCGGGCGATGATATACCCGGAACCATTGCCTACATAGAAGGAATATGGAAAAAACTTGTGCCCGACCGTCCGTTTGAGTACAGCTTTCTTGATGATACCTATGCAAGCATGTATAAAACCGAAACTCAGTTGGGCAAAGTGATGAGCTTGTTTTCGGCAACGGCTATTATCCTGGCTTGCCTCGGGCTGTTCGGGTTATCGTCCTACATGATGCAACAGCGCATGAAAGAAATTGGCATCCGTAAAGTGCTGGGCGCTTCGTTCTGGAATCTGATGAGCATACTCTCCGGTAATTTTATAAAGCTGGTGCTGATTGCCATTGTTATCGCCAGCCCGTTGGCTTACATGCTAATGAGCAACTGGTTGAGTGATTTCGCCTATCACACAGAAATTCATTGGTGGATTTTTACGTTTGCCGGATTAGTGATTGTGGGCATTACGTTGTTAACCGTAAGTATTCATGGCTTCAGGGCAATGACGGAGAACCCGGTGAACAGCCTTCGCTCAGAATGAGCTACGGCAGTCAGGAGAGTTTGAGAAGCGAATAAATCAGTTGACAACAGGCAATTGACAACAGGCAAAAAGTTGTCAATTGTACTTTGTCAACCCTGCCTACCGGCCAGGCAGGTGTCAATTATTGAATTTGAAAAAAGTGAAATCACAAAAACACATTCCTCCAAAGTTCGCAACACGCTTCTTCCGCTGGTACTGCCACCCGAAGATGCAGGATTACATCGAAGGGGATTTGATGGAAGTGTATGAAGTGCGATTGAGAGAGAAAGGAAAATTAAAAGCAGATATAAAATTTATCATCGATGTGCTCCTGTTATTCAGGCCGGGCATCATCAGGCCAACAGAAGGATATAAAAATGTAAACACCTACAGTATGTATAAAAGTTATTTTAAGATTGGATGGAGAAACCTGTTGAAAAATAAGGGATACTCCTTCATCAACATTGGCGGGCTTGCCTTAGGTATAGCTACCTGTGTTTTGATTATGCTATATGTTGTTGATGAGCTGAGCTATGACAAGCATCATCCCGATGGACACCGGATGTACCGGATTGCCTCATCCGTGAAGGATGAAAAGTTTGTGGCTGCATCGGCACCTATTGCGGAAGGACTAAAAAGGGATTTTGCGGAAGTGGAGCAATCCACCCGGCTTTTGCGGTTTCCCGGGATTGAAAAGATGCTGCTGCAGGATGAGCAGGATCAAAAGAGGTTTTTTGAGATCAATGCCTTCTATGTCGACTCTACATTTTTCGAGCTGTTTAGCTATGAATTCAAATTTGGCGATCAAACCACGGCATTGGATGAACCTAATACCATCGTTATATCCGAACAGGTGGCAACCAAATTCTTTGGAAATGATAATCCTGTTGATAAGGTACTTAAGATAACGATTCCATTCGGTGATTTTAATTACACCATAAAAGGAGTTTTTAAAGACACCAAAAACAAATCGCACATACCCGCCAACATTTTGCTTTCCATGAACAATAGCGATGTAGGCGGATGGGCCAGGAATCAAACCAACTGGGCTACCAATAATATATTTCATACCTACGTAAAGCTCAGAGAGGGCACTGATCCGAATTTCTTTGAAAGCAAACTTCAGGGTTTCCTCGATCGAAACGGTGGCGCTGACCTTAAAGCAGCCGGCTTTAGCAAGAGCCTGTTCATTCAACCCTTGGAGGACATTTATCTCCATTCCAACTATGGTTTCGAAGTAGCGCCCAACGGGAATATTAAATACCTGTACATCTTTAGTTCCATTGCCGTCTTTCTATTGGTTATTGCC
>CAZNRJ010000223.1:0-6661 GCA_964574945.1 uncultured Ohtaekwangia sp.
GCGCCTGCACCTGTAATTACTACTCGTTTAAATGTCATACAATACGTTAGTGGAGCAAAAAACTGACTACCAATTATTTCTTAACGTTCTCCTCGAGATAAGAAATCGCCTGGCCTACGGTGGCAATATTTTCGGCCTGGTCGTCAGGGATGGAAAGATTGAATTCCTTTTCGAATTCCATGATAAGTTCTACGGTATCCAGCGAGTCAGCACCTAAATCATTAGTAAAGCTTGCTTCCGGAGTAACTTCAGATTCTTCCACGCCAAGTTTGTCGATGATGATCTGTTTTACTTTTTGTGCGATTTCAGACATGTTTATAAGGTTTAGTAGTATTCAAAAATCTGTGCAAATAAAGAGATTTGGTGCAATATTGTCAAACTTTTTAAAGTCAGGAGGTTAATAATCGATTTGTAGAAATGAAGAAAAAGCGTTTAGAAATCGAATATAGCTATGATTTTGAGCTATTGGGGATAATTTCATCGGCCAAAGGATATAAACTTGCCTGGGACATTAATGCAGCTTTGCTATCCAGGCTGGTGAAACAAAAAGACCTTTCTATCCAATTAAAAAATAAACAATCGGCCACGTATGCCTATTATTCTTTTGAGAGTGAGGTGAATATCCTGAAACTATTTCGCAATAAGCCCGGTGAGGCAGAATTAATTAAAAATCTTCTCGTTCCGGAATTTCCTCATTATGACTATGTTATACTTTATCAAGGTGACGAGTATCAAGGCAACAATCGATTGCATGAACTCTTGCGTAATATTTCTACCATCGAATTGGTCGCTTTCATACCTTTGGGCGCTTTAAAATCGAAGGATAACTTTATTTTCTAACCAACTTCATGGAACGTATCTCTTATAACAAGACAAAAATTGTAGCTACCGTAGGCCCCGCTTCAAATAATAAAAAAATGCTGACGGCCCTCGCAAAAGAGGGTGTGGATGTGTTCAGGCTCAACTTCTCACACGGCAGCCACGAAGATCATTTGAAGGTGATCAATTTTGTGAGAGAGATAAACCAGGAATTAGGTACGGGCATAGCCTTACTGCAGGATTTGCAAGGGCCTAAAATCCGGGTGAATGAAATGGAGAAGGGTATCGAGATTGTGGCCGGTGAGGAATTAACAATCACTACGCGCGAAGTTATAGGAAACAAAGATCTGGTAAGTACATCATACGAAGGGTTGCCTAATGACGTAAAAGTAGGCGACATGATTCTGATCGATGATGGAAAGATAGAGTTGAAGGTGAAAGAAGTGCGCGGCATTGATGTGATTTGTACTGTGGTTTATGGGGGCCCGTTAAAATCCCGCAAAGGAATAAACCTGCCTTTTAGCAAAGTTTCTGCACCTTCCTTAACTGAGAAGGATATGGAAGATTTGCTGTTTGGGTTAAAGCATAAATTGGATTGGGTAGCTTTATCGTTCGTTCGCAAACCAGAAGATATTACCTCGTTGAGGGCAATTTTGGACGAACATAAATCAACTACCCGCATCATTGCAAAAATTGAAAAGCCCGAAGCGCTTGAGAATATCGATGCGATTATAGCCGCTACGGATGGAGTGATGGTTGCCCGTGGCGATATGGGTGTTGAGATTTATATGGAAGAGGTTCCGATGGTTCAAAAAATGCTGGTTCAAAAATGTAACATAGCCTCTAAGCCCGTTATTGTTGCTACGCAAATGATGGAGAGCATGATTGAAAACCCCCGTCCAACGCGCGCAGAAACCAATGACGTTGCAAATGCTGTATTGGACGGAGCCGATGCGCTGATGCTCTCTGCAGAAACTGCTGCGGGTAAGTATCCCATTGAAGTTATCAGAAGTATGGTACGCACCATTGGGTCAGTTGAAAAAAATGGAAATATTTTTTATCACTTTCGTGACGTTGATCCGGAATCGCCAAATTATTTTACAGATAGTTTAATACTAACTGCCTGCAAGTTGGCAAAGGATGTAAAAGCAAAAGCGATTGTAGGCATGACGCAACTCGGCTATAGCGCATATAAAGCATCCTCGCACAGGCCGGATGCCAATATATTTGCCTTCACCAGTAATGAACCTATCATTAATGCAATGAGCTTGGTGTGGGCAACCCGCGCTTATCATTACGATAAAGCTGCCTCTACCGATTCTACCATTGAAGATGTAGAAAAAATATTAAAACGGGATGGGCATGTTAAGACTGGAGACGTATTTGTAATTCTCGCCAGTATGCCGATTCAGGAACGAGGCCGAACCAATATGATTAAGGTACACGTTGTTCGTTAATGTTAGATCCTTGATCCTGGTCTCTAACTTCCAGCATCCAGTTTTACAATTTCGGCTCTACCATAATCACATCTTCGCGTTCAACTACTACCATTCCCTTGGGGTCGCCTTTGCGCTTGCGCACAAATTTTTTTGGTGTAACAATTACGGGGCAAAGCGATTCTGTTTTTCGTTTGGAGTTATAAGCGGCAAGTTGCGCGGCCCGTTCAATTACATCTTTCGGAAAGTTTTTACCGGATTGATGCTTGATTAAAACATGCGAACCTGCAACATCTTTTGCATGAAGCCACAAATCTTCTTTATAGGAATTTTTCAGGGTCAACTCATCATTGTGCTCAGCATTTTTTCCCACCCAGATTTTAAATCCTTTGTACTCAAACTCGTGGTAGGGAAGTGATTTGCTTTGCTCTTTGGTTGATGTTGGTTGTGTGTTACTTTTTCTGAGCGTTTTAAGATCTTCCGTTGATTCGATGGAAATCAACTTTTCCTGAAGGGTATTAATTTCCTGTTGCTTTGCGCGGATAGAGTCAGTAAGCTTAGTGATTTCTATTTGTTGATTTTTTGCTTTGCGATAAAAGATTTCAGCATTCCTTTGAGGATTGAGTTCCTTTTTGAGTTTGATCTCGACCGGCTTGCCATCGTAAAAATTAGTGAGCGTAATTTTTTCAGTTCCAATCTTAATCTCATGCATGTGTGCCATAATAAGGTCGGCCCAAATTTGATAATGCCGGTCGTTAGTGAGTTCATCCAGCTTTTGCTGATTTTTTGAAACGTAATTTCTACCGGATTTTATCTGATCACTAATCTTTTTTTGAAGAATTGATTTTTCGGATTGTAATGTATTGGAAACTGATGCAGTTAAAAAGAACTCGTTAAGCGCAGGTACAGGTTGTTGAAATGAATGGAGAATTTTATTGAACGGAAGCAGTGAAAATATAACTGTGCCTTCTTTTTCTACGATGAAATAAGCGGGGTTCTCCAATTGCTTTCGCAACCCAACTAATTCATTCCATTGATCTTCAGCCGGTAGTTTATCAAAACCCTCATTCTTCCAGTAATCCCAAACAAACTTTCCAAACGTAAAATACAATTGAGGTAGTTTGTCAATGTTTGATTCGAAAGTTTCGCGGTTAAAATCAATACTACGGTCTAATTCATTCAATGAAATTTCAAGATCAGCCTGTAGATGATTTCTGAAAAGTGCAATGGCTTTTTCATCTTTGAAAAGTATGACATTCGATCGGTTGCCATGCATCTTAAATAAAAGCTGGTACGATTCTTCCACCTCGATCGAAAAACTACGTTCATTTTCAAATTGCCTGATGCCAATAATTTTCTTCATCAGGATTTCATTGAATAGATCAATGCTGTTTTTTCGGGCACGGTTAAAATTCTCCGGAAAGGACAAGCAACAAAACTGTGGCAGTAGACTGGCTTTAATAAAGAATGACCGGCTGCTGTTATTAAATTCAATGATGAGTTCGTCTTTGTTCTGACTAAAACAAGAGACTAATGTATAGCCTGCCAATTCTTGTTGAAGGTGGGCGCTTAGCTGACGAAGAAAGTAATAATTAGTATGCACGATCAGAGTTCAATAGTCAGGCCATCGTAGGCCAAAGCTACTGAATCGGGAAGTTCTTTTTCGACTGCCTTATGGGTGCCTAACTTATGACTGATATGAAGGAAGTACGTTTGTTCCGCTCCAATCTTCGAAGCTACCTCAAGGGCTTCGCTCAAATTAAAGTGCGACAGATGCTTTTCGCGCTGCAGCGCATTCAACGCCAATATGTTAGTTCCTTTTAGTTTTTCAAAAGTGCTTTCCGGAATATGGTTGGCATCGGTGATATAACTGAAATTACCAACGCGAAATCCCATCACCGGAAGGTTGTAATGAAGTACAGGTAGTGGGGTAATGGTAACTCCATCAATGGTAAAATCCTGGTCCTTAATTTCTATCAAATCAAGCCGGGGAATCCCCGGGTATTTATGTTCTTCAAAGGCATAGTAAAACTCAGTTTGCAATTGTTTGTGAACATCTTTCGTTCCATACACGGGCATATTTTTTTGCTGTAAAAAATTGTAGGCCCGCACATCATCAAGGCCGGCAATATGATCTTTGTGGGCGTGTGTAAGCAGGATGGCGTCTAATTTCATAATTCGTTCACGCAACATTTGCTGCCGGAAATCGGGCCCGGTATCAATGACTAAACTTGTATTGTTTACAGCAAGATGGACAGAAGAGCGTAACCGCTTATCCCGGTAATCAAGGGACTGACAAACCTGGCAATCGCAACCAATAACCGGCACGCCTTGAGATGTTCCGGTACCAAGAAATGTGACTTTCAACAAATTAAAATTTGAAATTGTGCTTTAGTAAGGCCGAGCTAAGTTTGCCTTTTTCTTTTTTGAACTCAGAATATTTTCCTTTCACAAGCTGGAAACCGATTACTTCTTTAGTGATTGGATCAACTACCCAGTACTCTTTTACGCCAGATTTTTCGTAGACAGCCTTCTTTTGATTGAGATCTAATTTTTTGGTGCCAGGCGAAAGAATTTCTATTACCAAATCAGGGGCACCGTAAATGCCATCTTCTTTTACGATGCTAAGATTTTCGACAGCCACAAAAACAATATCGGGCTGATACGCATTGGCTCTGTTAAGATATACATCAACCGGGCCGGGAAATACTTTGCCCAGTTTCTTTTTATTAATGTATTGAAATAATGCAACCAGAAGATTTGTTACAACATCCTGATGGTTTGTGGTTGGTGCTGGCGACATATACAAAGAGTTATCAATTAATTCGGCACACGTCCCCTCAGGCAGCATTTTAAATACTTCCAGCAATGTGCGCGGTGGTTGTTGATAGGCTACTTCCATATCCCCAAAGTTACAAAATCAGCTTCGCAGGCCAAATCAACTTTTTACTTCGGCTTGATTTAACTCTTCGTAAAGTTTCAGGCTTTTTTCAGTAAAGCGAGTGGTATCCAGTTCAAGTCCTTTCAGGATATCAAGAAGTGCGTTTATTTTACCTTCGGTAGTAAAGAACTTGTTGATAATCATGATCTTCTGTTCTTTCAGAAGACAATAGCCTGACTTGAAATTACCTTTTTCGTAGCGCAGAATGTAGTCCGATTCGGCTATTAAATCTTCCAGCTTGGTAAGAAATTGATTGGTGTACTTAATCATTCGTAGTGGCGAATTTTAAAGGGGCAAGATAGGGATTTTAATAATTAGTCCATAGTAATTAGTCCACAGTCAACAGTGGACGGTCGACTGTTGACTAAATAATTAATTTTGTAATGTGCAATCAAAAAGACTCATTGTAGTTGTTGGCCCTACCGCGGTTGGTAAAACAGCCGTTTCTATTCAGTTAGCAACTTACTTTAAAACAGAAATTATCTCAGCGGACTCAAGGCAAATTTATAAAGAGTTGGAGATCGGTACAGCTAAACCCTCGGCTGAAGAGCTTGCCAAAGTAAAGCACCATTTTATTAACACGCATTCTATTGAACAAGATTATGATGCCGGGGCCTATGAGCGGGATGCCCTGGTTCTAATAAATAAGTTGTTTGAAAAGTATGATACGCTGGTTTTATGTGGTGGTTCAGGATTGTACGTGAAGGCGGTGTTGGAAGGTTTTGATGAAATGCCTGAAATCCCGGAAGGTACCCGTGCAAACATTATTGAAGAGTATCAGCAAAAGGGATTAGCATGGTTGCAGGAAAAGGTGAAGGAAGTTGATCCCGGTTATTTCGAGACAGTAGACCAGAAAAATCCGCAACGGCTTATGCGTGCGCTGGAGCTTCATTTGGCAGGCAACAAGCCACAACATGAATTAAGGAATCAAAAGAAAACAGTGCGTCCGTTTGAAGTTGTTAAAATAGGATTGGAACTTGATCGTGAAGAACTTTATCAACGCATTGATTCCCGGATGGATGTCATGATCGCATCAGGGCTTTTTGAAGAGGCTGAACGATTTTATCCAAAAAGAAATTTGAATGCCTTGCAAACTGTGGGCTATCGCGAGATATTTGATTTTTTGGATCATCAGTATGATAAAGAAGAAGCCGTCCGGCTCTTGAAACGAAACACAAGACGGTATGCAAAACGACAACTCACCTGGTTTAAGCGCGATGCTGAAATAAAATGGTTTAAACCGAATCAGCTTAATGAGATAATTGGATTAATTGAAAATGGATAATTAGCAATTGATAATTTTGTACATATGGGCATTTGTATACTTTCATATTTTTTAATTGTCAATTGTTCATTGTCAGTTGTCAATTTAACAGCGCGATGACTAACAAAAAGGTATTGATCATAGCATATTACTGGCCTCCGAGCGGTGGGAGTGGGGTGCAGCGTTGGCTGAAGTTTGTAA
>CAZNRJ010000224.1:0-6639 GCA_964574945.1 uncultured Ohtaekwangia sp.
TCTGGGTACTCTATTTCGTGATGAGTTATTTTGTGGTAATTGCTTTTCCTGAAACCCGCGACCTGGGGGTTAGTGCAGTGCTCACCTTGTTTGCCATCGGTTCTATTGCTATGGCTGCCCCACTGCCCGGGGGTACTGGATCATATCATGCATTGGTTCCGCTGGGGCTGGTGATGTTATACAATTTGCCCAAAGCGGATGCCATCGCGTTTGTATTTATCTTTCATGGCTGGCAAACCGTTATTATGATTGTAGCCGGAGTAATATCTTTGATTGTTAGTTACCTGATCATCCGATGGAAGAAAGTGCCCGCAAAATAGTAAGCCTTCCGCAAGCAAAAGCAAAAATAAAAAGCTGGCAACAATCTGGTCAGAAAGTCGTTTTTACAAATGGCTGTTTTGACATTATTCATTTAGGGCATGTTGATTACCTTGAGAAGGCAAGGGCGTTAGGACAAAAGCTGGTACTTGGATTAAATACAGATGACTCCGTAAGCAAGTTTAAAGGGCCTGAAAGACCTTTGCAGGATCAAAATTCAAGAGCGAGAGTGTTGGCAGCGATGGAGTTTATTGATTTGGTTGTTTTTTTTAATGAGGATACGCCCTTTTCTTTAATTTCTGAATTAGTGCCTGATGTTTTGGTTAAAGGAGGTGACTATTTGACAGAAAATATTGTTGGCGCAGATGTTGTTCAAAAGGCAGGTGGAGTGGTAAAAACCATCGGGTTTGTTCCGGGTTATTCCACCACCCGGATTGTAGAAAAGATTAAAAAAACTTAATAAATAAAACTATGGGATTTGGAGCATTATTCATTACCGGGTTCTTCATGTTGGTGGGCTGGCTTGTAAGCTCAAGGCTGAAGAACAAATTCAAAAAGTATTCTGAGATTCGCCTAACAAAAGATTTAACGGGCGCTGAGATAGCACGCCTCATGTTAGCCGACAATGGAATCAATGATGTTAAGGTTATCTCTGTGGAAGGCCAGCTAACCGATCATTATAATCCGGCAAGTAAGACGGTAAATTTGAGTCACGATGTATATCATGGAAGGAATGCCGCTGCAACGGCAGTAGCCGCGCACGAATGTGGCCATGCGGTGCAACATGCAAAAGCGTATAGTATGTTGCAGTTTCGTTCAGCGATGGTACCTATCCAAAACATAAGTGCCAAGGTCATCAACTTCATTTTTATTGCTATGATGTTTGGAGCCTTTGCGGTAAGAGGTTTGTTTTCGCCTGACTTTGCGTTAATGGTTATCATAGCATGTTATGGTGTTTTTGCTTTGTTCGCTTTAGTTACTCTTCCGGTAGAATTTGATGCAAGCAAACGTGCCCTTGCGTGGATTGAAGCGCGTGGAATTGTAACTCGCCAGGAACATGACATGGCAAAAGATGCTTTGAACAGTGCGGCCATGACGTATGTAGTTGCTGCTATTGGTGCCATTACAATGTTGTTATACTATGTAATGATCTTCCTGGGAAGGAGAGATTAAGAATTAAACTAAAGAAATTATAATTTGCAGACCTGTGATAAACTCACAGGTCTTTTTTTGTTCTTGAATTGAACTTAACTTGAACCTATGAATTTTGAATTATCCGAAGAACAATTGGCAGTGCAGGCAGCCGCCCGCGATTTTGCCCAAACCGAACTTTTGCCCGGTGTAATAGAGCGCGATTCAGAGCAAAAATTCCCAACCGAACAAATCAAAAAGATGGGCGAGTTGGGCTTCATGGGCATGATGGTTGACCCAGCCTATAATGGCGGGGGCATGGATACTATTTCATACGTTCTTGCTATGGAAGAGATTTCAAAAGTTGATGCCTCGGCTTCGGTTTGCATGTCAGTAAATAATTCGTTGGTGTGTTGGGGGCTTGAAAAATTTGGCAACGAAGAACAAAAGGAAAAATATTTAAAACCTTTGGCGGCACATGGAATTGGTGCGTTTTGTTTATCCGAACCGGAAGCAGGTTCGGATGCTACGAGCCAACGAACAACGGCAGAAGATAAAGGTGATTATTATTTGCTTAACGGAACGAAAAACTGGATCACGAATGGTAAGAGTGCAAGCACGTATTTAGTGATTGCACAAACCGATGCTTCAAAACGACATAAAGGAATTAATGCGTTGATTGTTGAACGGGGCATGGAAGGTTTTGTAGTGGGGAAGAAGGAAGACAAGATGGGCATTCGTGGGTCCGACACTCACTCACTTATGTTTACCGATGTAAAAGTCCCAAAGAAAAACCGGATTGGTGATGATGGATTTGGATTTACATTCGCGATGACAACGTTGAATGGAGGCCGCATCGGAATTGCCTCGCAGGCATTGGGCATTGCATCAGGTGCGTATGAATTAGCTCTTAAATATTCTAAAGAACGAAAAGCATTCGGCAAACATTTGTCCGAGCATCAGGCCATCCAATTTAAGCTGGCCGATATGGCAACAAAAATTGATAGCGCCCGGTTGCTGATCTGGAAGGCGGCCTCGTTAAAAGATCAAAAGAAAGATTTTGTAAAAGCTGCTGCGATGGCAAAACTGTATGCATCTCAAATCGCACAAGAAGTAACAACGGAAGCCGTACAAATACATGGCGGCTATGGCTATGTAAAAGAATTTCATGTTGAGCGCCTGATGCGCGATGCCAAGATCACCCAGATTTATGAGGGCACAACGGAAATACAAAAGATGGTAATCTCGCGCGAGCTCTTGAGATAAATCTACCTTGCGGCTTTTATAAATTTTCGGGTAATAGATGACCCATCCTTCATCGTTAGCCGGATAAAGTACATTCCATCAGCCCAGTCAGCTATAGCATAATTTCTTTCAGTTGTTTCACCTGTTAAAGAAATAGATTCATTCGATACCAAGCGACCTTGCACATTAATAATTTGCAACTGTGCATTTCCTGACTCTGTTCCTCCGATTTTAATGGCTACACTGCCAAGGGTTGATGGATTGGGATAAACAGAAAATGAAATCCTTCGATCAGGTTCTATGCCGGTAACCGGACCCTGAATACTTAAATTATCAATAGCCCAACCCCACCCGTTGATTGCTCCATCAGCAGACAACCTGAATCGAATAAGGATATCATCACCCGCCTTAAACTTTCCGGATGAAGTCAGGTCAATTAATCTGTTTCGATAAAGGGTTGCGTTTCCCTGGTCTCCATTGTCAAAAGCATTTTTCCAGTTTGGGAAGGCAGAAGCGGCATATGGGTTTACCAGGCTCTCCCAGGTAGTTCCATGATCTTTCGAACCTTCCACCACAGCGAAATCTTTTACAGCGGCACCAGAATACTCCACGATTGCAGCCTCGCTGAATAGCATAAAGGAGTTTGTAGCACTAATGGTTATTGGTTTTTTTAATGTGTATGTATAGGATGAAGAAGCCTCGTCCAGTCCAAAACCATTTGGATAAGGGTGTGTGCTTTGAATGGCACCATTGTTAAATCCGGCAGGTTGTGAAACACTAAAAAAATTACCAACGAAATCCGTATTGGGTGAATTGAAGTCGGAAACATATTGAGTAACCGCTGCACCAAACTCAATAACAGGCACTTTGAAAAATGATCCAACGGGTAACGTAGTTTGATTGCCCAGCATATCGAGGCACCTGATTTGATATTCAATAACATCATTGGCTATCAAACCTGCCAGTGGTTGTATGAGTGTGTATTGAGAAACTCCATCCGTTATGGGTATCTCTTCGGTGGTTACTGTGCCGCCATTCAATTTGAGATCAACAAAAAGTTTATCTACGCCTGAGGCATCACTCGGCTTAATTACAATAGGCAGGGTTTCAGTTCCAAGCACAACATAGTCTTTGTGATCATGTAAAACAGTGGGCGGAATATCATCGATTTGGATTTTAAGATTATCGATTGCCCAGCCCCAGCCTGCTGCGCCCGGGTCGCTAAACAATCTAAAGCGAATGACTACTTCATCGTTCGTATCAAATTTATCCTGCAAATTCATGATGCGTGTTTTAAATAAACCAGGATCGCCTATTGCAGTTGAATTAATGCCTGAAGTAGCGCTGTTATATCGTGTTAACCACGGGCCAAAATCCCTGGAATCATATCCATTGGCAACCGTAGTCCACGTTACACCACCGTCTTTGCTGCCATCCACAACCACATAATCGTAAAAATCTTCACTGGGAAAAGGTGACCCCGTTTCACCAGGTTCAACCAGGACAACTTCATCAAATTTTATAGTGGCTTCTGTTTCTTTTACCCGGATTGGTATGCGCAGTTGGTACACCCATTCAAACCGGTTGTTGGGAGATCCCTGGCCTTCAGGGTAAGGGTGGTTGGTATGGATAGCCCCATTTTCAAAACCTGTTTCTACGCGAATTGAAAATCCCGAACTCCCAAAAAAATCTTGGAGTGAAGCAGTGATGTTATTAAAATCATTACTATACGAATCCTGTGTAGCTGCCAAGCTAACAATATTAACCGGGTAAAATCCAGGCGCTGCTTCTGGTATGGATGCCGTATTTGGTGTATTGGCCTGATCGACTGCGCGAATGCGGTATTCGATTTTATCGCCATTGCTTAATCCTAAACCCGTGTATGAAATAATCTGTGAATAAGTTGAGTCGGTGCCGGCAACTAAATTCATGGGCAGCGTTTGAAGGGAACCTGTTACACCGGCTTTTGTTATCATGTAGTCAACAAAAACATTTGCCACGGCAATATTATCTGATACAACAGCCTTTACTTCAAATTCGTTATCGGACGCTTTAACAAAGGCAACAGGCGTATGTGAGAAAAACGGACCTTTTGTATCAGGCCCTGCTTCAAAAACAAAAAATCTGTTTACGGGAGTTTTTCCATCTTCTACATAGATACCTGGCCTGCGAATAGTTCTATTCAAATTATCCAACACAGAAATAAAATAACCATAGTTGGTTGCTGAGCCCGTTGCCGGAATGAGGGCTGAGAATTCGTTTGCAATACCTGTAGTACTCATGGCAACAGTTGTTAATGTTGTGCCATCGGTAGTGTAGGTTAGCTTTACTTCGCCTGGGTTGTAATTGTAACCGTTTAGGTTGTCAGCAAACAGGATTGCTTTTATCTCGAAGTCGGTTGAAACGCTCTCGGTATTTTTTAACCGGGAGTGGACAATCTGGGTATGAACCCAGCCCATGTCGGCAAGCATCTTCATAACAATAGTGCCGGGGTTGTGATGCACTTCCGCATTTCCAATTTGTGGAGTCATAAGTGCATTACTTGTTCCATTGTAAGTGACCTCATCCAAATGAGCAATGCTCGATCCACCACTATAAGTGCTTGGCGCGTATATCTGCGCCCGATTATTTGATACGCCTTCAATTTTTTCGAGTTGTGGTGTTCGAAACCACAAAGGCGATGTTGTTAACTGGGTTTTTAATTCTGGCGATGGTGGTATAAAATCCTGGACTAAATTATTGTCACCATCATTTTCAATAAAGTGATCGTATATAACATGAAAGGGTGAGAAGAAACTGGAGATTTCACCATCCGTTCCATTCACATTATACCCTTTTGTGATCCCGAGCCCATGGCCAATCTCATGTAAAACGACTGTAGTTAAATCTGTCTTTCCGGTTTGCGGCACTCCGTCCGTTCCAAAATACCAATTGCCAAATGAACTGTTGAATTGTGCAAAAATATCGGGCGCAGTAACTTCATTAAATTCTCTTTTCGCCATCTTCTCAGCCAGTGCTACCGGATACCAGGTTGAAGTTCGTTGCGCTCCATCAAAGTCGCGGATATATGTACCCGGACTTGCTCCACCTAATACGTTGTTAGTCGATCCGTTGGAATCTGTAATAGGTTGCCATACAGCCCTAACTCGAATTGGAATTTCTGTTTCTATTAACGATGACCAAATGTCCAATGCTTTTTGAAAGGCAAGCTGGGCCTCCGGGGAAAACCCAACATAGGTTACTTCAAAAACAGTTGAATTCGTTTTTGCATTCTTATCTGATTTCCACTTTTCATAAGCCTGTGGAGGCGGCACAACAGTGCCCATGTTTTCAGGCCGGCTATAGCAAACAATATCCAGGTTTGGATTCATGCTTGCTTGCGTGGGCAGCTCATCCCTGACTTGTGCCTGAAGGGAAAAAGAAAGATACAAACAGAGGCCAAATCCCAGGAAAATCTTACCCATAAGGTTTATACAATTTTGTAAAAATAAGAATAAAGTGAATGCCTTTCTTATTGACGGAAACTGAAGATGACTTCTAAATTAAATTCCGGGCCTTTAACTCCAGGTACTTATTGATCGTATTGATGGTAAGTTTTTCAGGGCTTGTAAGGATGGATTGAATGCCATATTTATGAAGTTCTTTGGTAATCAATTTCTTTTCATAACTAAAGCGCTCGGCAATAGCCTTGTAATAAATTTCCTTCAAGCCGTTGGCCGGATTATCTGTTAGTTGACGAAGTTCTGTGTTTTCAAAAAAGATTACTACCAATAAATGGGCTTTATTAAGATTAAGCAGATAGGGAAGCTGTCGGTGCAGGCTATGAATGCTTTCGAAGTTGGTAAACAGCAACAATAAACTTCGTTGTGAGATTCTTTTTCGGATGGTAGAATACAATACTGAGAAGTCAGTTTCTAAGTAAGCTGTTTTTTGATTGTACAACAC
>CAZNRJ010000225.1:0-6639 GCA_964574945.1 uncultured Ohtaekwangia sp.
CGTTCCGCCATTTCCGCCACCGGTAATTTTGGCCCCATATATCCCGCTCATGTTTTTCGAAAGTGAAACAATTTCGTCCGTGCGATCGGAACCTAATCCGCATAATGAATAGCTTTCGTGGGCTTGAAACATAAGGGCACCCATTTCTTTGAGGATGCCAATTCTTTCTTCTGAAGATTGAACATCATTTAATGTAAGCAACAGATTTTTAAATCGCGTTACGCGGGCATGCTCGTAAACCGGGTGCGCCACACTTTGTTTAATCAAATAAATTTTATCAGGGTCAATGTGAGTAACGTGGTCAATCGATAATTCATATTCCCTTAAAAAATCTTTTCCGCTCAGTGAAACCGGAAGATGATTGACAAGTGAATTCTCAAAATCCGTTACCGGGATATTGCACAAGTATCCCGCAAAGGGCAATGAAGAAAAATTGTTATTGTACTTAGCCGCAGTCAACTCCTTTGTTGTAACCCCAAGTGTGCGTGCAATAATTGTGTAACCCATAAAGGCAGCGCAGCGCACATCGGTATACGATGCCCCGGAAACAGAATGTCTTACTCCACTATCAATTCCAATAAATGAAATATCAGTGGGGATTGAAATGGGTTTCTGCACTAAATCGGGTTGACAAATAATAGGAAGAAGCTTGTTGGGTTCTCCCAGGTAGCTTGCCAGTTGATCCATGAGTCCGCACGGTGCCCCTACGATTAGATTTTCTACCCGCTGCGCGAGTGTTGGCAATTCAGTTCCGGTAAAATGAATTTCAAAGATTTCGCCAAGAGCTTTCATGGTAGCCACTTCAATGGATGCAGAAGAAGAGACTCCTTTCCCAAGCGGAACATCAGACTGAAGATTGAAATCACCGCCTTTAAAATTGATGCCTTTTTCTTTTTGAAGGACAAGCGCACATCCTATTACATAGGCAATCCATACTTCGTCTGGCTTTTGTTTAAATTTTTTTTGAGCAAATTCGTAATCAACCTGGTTGTTGATCAGAAAATCCCTGTAATCAACTTTTGCTGTTAACACTTCTCTGGTACTTATTCTGCTTGACACATCGCAAACATAATCATCGCGCAACGCAAGTTGAACCTGTGTCTTTTGCGAAAGTGGCATTTGCAAAACCAACGATCCCGAGTAGTCGGCAATTCCACCCATCACATCCAATCGACCGGACGCTGAGGACTCAACATATTTTTTAAATGATGACTCAGTGCTCAAGACTGTAATCGGTTAGATTGATGCGCAGTAATTCGGCAGCTTTATCTTCCGGCATGGTATCGGCCATAAAGTTTCCGGCCCCGATTTCCGGTCCGGCCAGATACTTTATCAGTCCGGGCTGGCGATAGGGTGGCTGCAGCCAAAGGTGCATCCTGAAATCTTTATAGTTTCCGCCATCAACAGGTGCCTGCATTACTGACATCACATAAGGGAAGTCCATGCTGAAATTCATATCCATCCTGCGAACTACCTGGTGAAATACAGAGGCAAGACCTGTTAATTCATCCGCGCTAAGCGAAGTCAGATGTTGATGGTTGCCTTTCGGGAAAATCATCACTTCGTAAGCATAACGGGCAAAGAATGGAATAAAGGCAATGGCATGATCGTTTTCTGCAAGCACCCTGATCCTGTCTTTTTTTTCGCTTTGGATGATCGCATCAAAAATATTTTGATTGTGTTTTGCCTGATATCCGGATGCAATTTTGATTTGTTGTTCAACAAGTTTTAGGGGAAAGTCAGTAGCGTAGATTTGACAATGGGGATGAGCATTACTTACCCCCACCGCTTCGCCTTTGTTTTCAAAAATCAAAACGGATTTGATGGTTGGATTTGCGGTTAGTTCTTTTGTTTCATCGCGAAAAGATTCAAACACTTTTACCACCTTCTCCAGCTTCATTTGTGAAAGCGTAATGTTATGCCGCGGATCGTAGCAAACAACTTTTGCGATTCCGGTTGCCTTTCCTTTTTTATAAAGTTGTTCACTTTGAATATTATTAACTTCAGGAGCATTCATGCCCACTACCGGGTGATCATTTTCAAAAATGAAAACATCTTTATAATCAGGATTGGCACTACCATGAATTCGTGAATTACCCGGGCACAAGTAACAGGCAGGATCATACTCAACCGAGGGGCTCGGTTTAATTAATCCTGCCCCTTGCCAGGGACGGGCATTTCGATGGGCTGAGTAAACAACCCATTCCTCGCGCAGTGGATGCCACCGCTTTTCCCATTTCCCTTCAACATTATTTTTTGTCATTGCTGCCTACGATGAGGATAGATCAAAGAAATAAAATTTTTAACATCAAAGCCACTATCGCTCTATGTTTCACAGTGAAACACTTTGGTTGTGCAGGCACAAAGGAAAAAGGATCAAATGCTACGCTTGTAGCTTTTAAAAATTACCGGATAGCAATTTTTTCAGGGACCAGAATGGCTGAAGAAAAGCTCTTTCGAATTTGGACTAAATCTTTCTGTGCCTCCAATTTAGTGTAGTAGCGACCTACCGTTACCGTGAACTTGGGTTGCTGATACTGAAGGTTGGCCGTAAGGTCTGATATTTCGGCACTCATTTTTTTCTTGGTGTTCATCGCGTCTTCGCGATTTTGGCCAGAGTAAATTTGAATGGTATATCCATCAACAAATCGCTTTACCAGGTTGTAGCGATCAATACTATCGAGCACGGCATCCACTTTGGCATTTACAGTTTGTGTAGGTGTGATTGATGCAACCTGGTTTTTTTGTATTGAGTTGTCTTTGCGCGGAGTATCAACCGGTACAGTAACGGTAGGGCGCAAGCTCGCCAGGTTTTCATAATAAGGTTTGTCACTCACTTGTTGACTGGCGCATCCGGCCAGGAGCGAGAGCAGACCAATAAAGACAATTTTTAGCGTTCTCATGATGGATGCTAAGTTACAAACAAAACCTGTTGGAGCCATTAAATGTTGACTATTGACAATTCAACAAAAGAACAGGCACCTTAATCAATAACAATACACCTTCCGGCCTTCACATCGTCCTCCACTTTTTTGAATTTTACATCCTTAAGCACCCGGCCATCAGGATATTGCACATTCACTTTGTCGTTTCTGCCCGCAACTTTGTCGGATTTAACAGGCATCACTTTTTCTTCCACCGGGCGCTGCTGGCCTTGTGGCTGCGATCCGCCCCCTTGTAAAAGTGAGCGCGACTCTTCTTTATTCTCACTTAATTTTTGTCGCTTCTGATGTCGGGCTTCCTGCACTTCATCAGAATCACGAATTGGAATATCGGCCTTCATCAGGAATGAAATGGTTTCTTCATTCACTTTGGCAATAAAGCGTTTGAATGCCTCGAAGCCTTCAAACTTATAAATCAACAACGGATCTTTTTGTTCGTACACCGCATTTTGCACCGATTGTTTAAGGTCATCCATGTCGCGCAGATGCTCTTTCCATTGCTGGTCGATAATGGCCAGCGTGATCATCTTCTCCATCGACTTGATCAACTCGTTGTTTTTCGAGTCAACGCATTTTTTCAGGTTGGCAGAAACCCCGATTTGTTTTATGCCATCTGTAAAGGGAACCTGGATATCGTGAACGGTGGCTCCGCGTGTTTTAAACAAATCAAGAATAATCGGGTACGATTTATCGGCAGCCAGTTTATTTTTATGATTGTAATGCTTCAATGCTTCTTCGTAAAGAGTTTCACTGACAACCGACTGATCTAAATTTGTAAAGTCTTCTTTCGACATACTGAAGTCAAATCCTAAAACACTCAGCACAGTCAATTTGAAATTTTCGAATGCCTCCGAGCCCTTTCCGGTTGCTACTATATCATCGCACGTATCAAACAGCATGGTGAGAATATCCAATTGAAGACGTTCGCCATGTAACGCATTCCTTCTTCGCTTGTAAATAACTTCGCGTTGCGAGTTCATTACGTTATCATATTCCAGCAAGCGCTTACGAATACCGAAGTTGTTCTCTTCCACTTTTTTCTGTGCACGTTCAATGGAGTTTGTTACCATGGAGTGCGAGATCACTTCGCCTTCTTTTAAGCCCAGCTTATCCATAATGCGGGCAATGCGCTCAGGCATAAACAAACGCATCAGGTTATCTTCCAATGAAACGTAGAACTGAGAAGATCCCGGATCGCCCTGGCGACCGGATCGTCCGCGCAACTGGCGGTCAACCCTTCGTGACTCGTGACGTTCCGTACCGATAATGGCCAAACCACCGGCCGCTCTGGATTCAGGAGTAAGTTTAATATCCGTTCCCCGGCCAGCCATGTTCGTGGCAATGGTTACTGTTCCTGGCTTTCCGGCTTCTGCAACAATATCGGCTTCGCGCTGGTGTTGTTTTGCATTGAGTACCTGGTGCTTGATTTTTCTGATCTGCAACATCCGGCTTACCAATTCTGAAATCTCCACAGAAGTAGTACCCACCAACACAGGCCTTCCTTCTTGTGTGAGTTTTACAATTTCTTCAACAACGGCATTGAACTTTTCCCGTACCGTTTTATAGACAAGGTCTTCCTTGTCTTCGCGCGTCATGGGCCGGTTGGTAGGAATAGTCACCACATCCAGCTTGTAGATGTCCCACAATTCACCTGCTTCTGTAATAGCCGTTCCGGTCATACCGGCCAGCTTATGGTACATGCGGAAATAATTCTGTAAGGTGATGGTTGCGTATGTTTGGGTGGCATCTTCCACCTTCACATTTTCTTTTGCTTCAATGGCCTGGTGCAATCCATCGGAGTAACGTCTTCCATCCAATACACGCCCGGTTTGTTCATCTACAATTTTTACTTTGCCATCTACAATAATGTACTCGGTATCCTTTTCAAAAAGCGTATAGGCTTTAAGCAGTTGCGTAACACTATGTATGCGCTGCGATTTTGTTGTGTATTCGCGAATCAGATCTTCTTTTTTCTTCAGCCGATCTTCATCCGTTAAGGCAGGGTCCTTTTCAATCTTGGTTAACTCAATGCCAATTTCAGGCATGATAAAAAATTTAGGATCTTCCCCTTCGCCTGTAATCAAATCAATGCCCTTATCTGTTAAATCAACGCTGTTATCCTTTTCATCAATAACAAAAAAGAGTGGCTGATCTGCTTCAGGCATCATTTTCTTGTTGTCTTGCAGATAGAAATTTTCGGTCTTCTGCAACACGTTTTTCATGCCTGTTTCGCTAAGCAGTTTGATCAACGGCTTGTATTTAGGCATGGCACGATGGGCACGGAACAACGCGGTTCCTCCATCCTTATCCATTCCTTCCGCTAATTGCTTCTTGGCGTCATTCAGGTATTGATTGATGAGTTTCTTTTGCGCTTCAACAAGTTTTGAAATCCGGGGCTTGAGATCGTAAAACTCGTGCTCGTCACCACGCGGAACGGGACCGGAAATAATAAGCGGGGTGCGGGCTTCATCAATTAACACGCTATCCACCTCATCCACCATGGCATAATGATGACCGCGCTGCACAAGTTCTTCCGGCTCGCGTGACATGTTATCGCGCAAATAATCGAAACCAAATTCGTTGTTGGTTCCGTAGGTAATATCTGCCCGGTATGCATTTCGTCTCTCTAATGAATTAGGTTCATGCTTGTCGATGCAATCAATGGTGAGCCCATGAAACTGAAATAGCGGAGCCATCCACTCGCTATCGCGTTTCGCTAAGTAATCGTTTACCGTTACGATGTGGACACCACGCTTAGCAAGGGCATTTAAAAATGCAGGGAACGTTGCTACCAATGTTTTTCCTTCACCTGTTGCCATCTCCGCTACGTTGCCTTCATGCAAGGCAATACCGCCAATGATCTGGACATCGTAATGAACCATGTCCCAGGTGATTAAATTACCGGCTGCAAGCCATTGGCGCGACCACTGTGCTTTGTCACCTGAAATTTTTATGTTGGGATGTTTCGCAGCAAAGATGCGATCCTGCTCCGTTGCTGTAACTTCTAATGATTCATTCTCTTTAAACCTTCTTGCTGTTTCGCGCACGACAGCGAATGCCTTCGGTAAAATCTCCAGCAGAACCTTTTCAAGGTCTTTGTTTCGATCTGATTCAAGCTTATCGATTTGTGCAAAGAGAGATTCTTTTTCGGTGATGTCTAATTCAGGATGATCCAGCAAACGCTGACGGATGCCTGCTATTTGATCATCGATTGGTTTTAGAAACTCATTGATATGATTTTGAATTTCCCCGGTCTTGGCTCTCAGGGCATCATTTGAAATCGAAGTAAGAAGTTCGCCCTCCCGTTTTGTTTCTTCCACCAAAGGCATCATGCGTTTGATGTCTTTCTGAGATTTATCGCCAAAAATTTTTGCAAGTAATTTTAACATGAGTAGTCGTTTGTCGTTTTGAGGTTTGCTATTCAACGATTCGGGATTTCCCGCATCGATAATGAAAAACAATTAACCGGTAAAAAGGGTCGTAAATTTAAGGATTTCGGGGTGCAATTATAGTTCCAAGTCGCCTTCGAATACCATTTTGGCAGGGCCGATCAGGAAAATATCGTGAAATGTGCCTGCCTGACCGATAGGCAGACCTGCCTGTCCGATTTTAAACTCAACCGCCAGGTTTCCCCCTTTTACTTTTACCTGAACCGGGGAAGCATAGCCATGTAAAGAAGCAGCCAATGCCGCAGCCG
>CAZNRJ010000226.1:0-5349 GCA_964574945.1 uncultured Ohtaekwangia sp.
CCAATAAACCGGCCAGGTTAGTGAAGAAGCCCACCGTAACAATGGTAACGGATTGATCAGGATTACGCGAAAGAATTTTCCTGTAAAGAGTCACTGCATCCTCAGCTTCTTCATTTGATTTTATTGTATGCGGATATTTTTCAACCAGCGCTTCGGCCCATTTTTGTGAACAACTCATGTTGGGTGTTTCGCGCTTTGTTATTCCAGTGGGTATTTCTGGTCTGCCAAAATAGGTATTCAATATACTAATGGTAGGCACGGTTGTATGAAAGGCATTGCATGAAACAGTGGCCAATATTTCAATTTCACCCGTATCAGCAAAAGCATGCAATAATGCCATGGCGCCCACATCATCATAATCGCCAGCTATGTCAGTATCGAATATGATCTTTACAGGATTTGCCTGCGCTGGATTAGTTTCTTGTTTTGGTGATGTGCAGGCGCATAAAATTGCGCTCAGAGTAAAACAGCAGATTAATTTAGTCATGCATGAAAGTAAACAATTCCTGATTGGAATTGGACGGGAGGTTTTCAAAAAAATAACAAATTGTTTCCTTCTGCTGCATTAACAGGGCCATAAGGATAAAAAATCCCTCAAATTTGTAATTTTGAAAAGCATACAAACCGGTAATTTTCCTACCTTGGTTTTTCTTTAAAAATCTTATGATATGCCCGATGGAACTTCCAGTAAGATGTTAATAAAGTATAAGTTTCGCGATTTAAAAGTGTATTCGTCCGATGAATGGATGGCCGATGCCACTAAAAAATACCGCAAGGTGTATGATCGTTTTGAAACCACCTACCTGCGCGTTGAACTCTCTTTTTTCAACAAACTTTTTGATGAAGAAGAATGGGACACCTCTATCCGGTTTAAATGTTTTTCGTTGAAAGGAAGTCAAAAGAACGAACTCTGCAACCTGGAAGAGAAAAGAAAAATCCTAAAAGAAGAAAACATTGTGTATGCCCGCACCTCCTGGGGGCAGGCCACCACAGGCACGTATTGGTTTAAAGGGGATTATGTGTGGGAAGCCTACATCGATGAAGTAAAAGTAGGCGAATCGAAATTTCATGTCGAAGATCTTGGGCAATCGAAGCCCGGTTAAAATTTATTTTTTGATATTGATTCAATAAAATTATTTGAAGGCGATGGACAGGCGTACTTACTTCCTGATAAAAAATACCTGAGCAAATTCAGCCAGGCACAAACCCGCTATGTGTGGAGCGAATTCAAATTCAAGAATAAAAGTACCGCAGGATATTATGCGGAAATATTTTTTAACTTTTACGATAAAGCAGGACTTCCCAAAGGGAGCAATGCTATGCTCACCTATGTAACTGCAAACACAGCCAACCAGATTTACACAATCTATCCGGGCTGGGGTGGCGAAGCACCGGGGCGTTGGAAAAGTGATGCTTACACAATGGAAGTTGTATTCATGGATACGCTGATCGCCACGGTTCCCTTCCAGGTGGGTGCTCAATTTGAAGAAGGTGCCGCAAGTATTGTAACTGATTCGGGGCAGTTATTGAAGCAAGCAGCACTGCATACGGCACCGGCCTCGGTAAATAAAGACCTTGACGACCTCCTATACGAAAGTTTGAATGAATTGAATTCACTGACCGGTCTTGAGAATATTAAAAAAGAAGTGAATGAAATGGTAAAGCTTGTTCGCTTCTACCAGGAAACCGGGAAAGATATACTTAACAAATTTTCGCTGCATACAGTGTTTACAGGAAACCCGGGAACCGGAAAAACAACTGTAGCGCGCATCCTCGCAAAAATTTATAAGGGTCTTGGCGTTTTAGAAAAAGGACACTTGGTAGAAGTAGATCGCGAAGGATTGGTAGCGGGCTTTATTGGGCAGACTGCTCTTAAAACTGGCGAGAAAGTGACCGAAGCGATGGGCGGAATTTTATTTATTGATGAAGCATATTCATTAGCACAGAGAGGGAGTCCGCAAAACGATTTTGGCGCTGAGGCGATACAGGTAATTTTGAAACGCATGGAAGACATGCGCGGCAAGTTTGGAGTAATTGTAGCAGGGTATACGGAAAACATGCAGGAGTTTATTAGCTCTAATCCGGGTTTAAAATCCAGGTTTGACAGCTATTTTCTATTTCAGGATTACTTGCCGGAAGACATGAATGCCATCGCTATGTCTTTGCTTGCTAAAGAAGGTGTAAAACCGGATGAAGCTGCAAGAGTCCATCTTAAAAATTATTTTCAATTTTTACATGACAGTCGCGACCAGCATTTTGGCAATGCCCGTGCTGTGCGGCAGGTGATTGGTGAGTCTATAAAAAATCAACACTTGCGTTTAGCGGAACTTAAAAAAGAAGAGCGCACACCGGAGTTAATGGAGACATTGATCTTTGATGACGTAAAAGAGTTTGAGATTAAGGAAATCAAAGACAACAGGCGAAGGATGGGATTTAAGACGGGGGGAAGCGAATAACTATAGCGGGCGAGTTTAAGGCCGAAATGTTTCTGAACGAACATCTTTTGTTCGCTTCATAACATAGGTTATTAAATTTTTATCATAACCCTGTAGTTGTAGCCTTTAAGTGTTGATGTTTTCATTATGATTCTTTTTTATTTAGATAGATACATTTTAGCACTTTCAACTATTTTATCCAAATCTTCACGTGGATTTGGATTGCCGGACTCAACAGTATAAAGAGCTGATTGAGTAAAAAATTGTATTTGAGAATCGTTGTTAAGAATGTTTATAAAATCCTGATAATTATCCGCGATCATCACCCTTGCCATAAGGTACACATCGCCAATATCTGTGAAGGGTTCATAAAGTGGATCACTTTCCTTAATAAGCCTTTTCTTTAAGGCATGAATTACAATATCCTTTTTTTCAGAGGAGTTTAATTGATCGAGTATTGATTTTTGAGACATTGTCAATTCAAAAATTTTTAACAGTATAGCGTATTTTCCTTTTTCTATGCTTGATCCCGAAGGGTTATATCCTGCGGGATCCAAAATCTCGTATTTTAAAAGGAGCTTTTCCCCAGCATCATTCCTATTAAGCAACTCTTTAAGTCCATTAAAATTTGATTGCATTTCCTCGATTCCTCTCTGAGGTGTTGGCCAGGCAAAGACTGTTATATACAAAGGATATGTTTGCCAGGAATCAATCAGGCCAAGCGTACACATATTTTTTAAAATATTGGAAGGGATTTGACAGGCTTGATACATTTCTTCACCAGTCTTTAAATTTATCCATTCAGGAGATGCTGGCGTTAAAGGATAAATGTAAGCATCACTTTTCCCCTGGGCTTCAAGGCATTCACAACATTTTTGATCATCATCATCGCATGCATTGGAGACAAATAAAATAAATACACAAGCAAGAAATTTGTTAATCATAATCTTACACCATAATCATTACCCTACCAATCCAAATACTTATACACAATGCGAATAAGCGGATACGCTTCATTCATACTTTTTGCAACATAAGAAACGGTATAGCCATCAACCCGTTTCATTCCCGGAATGCCCATCGCTACATCGGCACGGGTGGGCGTGTCCACTTTGATGGCAAACTCAACAGGCTCCTTAACGGAAAGCGGTTTTGCGTTTTTTATATCCTTAATAGCCGCAGTCGTATTCTCCTTAAGGGCTTTGATAACAACTTCGGGATGGAGAAGCTTTGCAGCGCTGGTCCCAATCGCTTCTTTTGTAATCACCGTTCTGGTGGGTACCAGCTTT
Organism: uncultured Ohtaekwangia sp.; assembly: GCA_964574945.1. Lineage (GTDB taxonomy): Bacteria > Bacteroidota > Bacteroidia > Cytophagales > Cyclobacteriaceae > ELB16-189. The sequence goes on from CAZNRJ010000226.1 coordinate 3,725, forward strand.
GTAATTTCTTCAGTGAATGTTTTATCGCCACTGGCCAAAATAACCGGCACACCCAGCGCACCAGCGAAGCAGGCATTGAGCCCGCCCTCACCTACTTCTGTTCCATTGACCCACAACCCTTTTACAGTGCCCGAACCTGTGTGTGCTAAAAATCCGTTCTCCGTTCCTGCTTTGGCATGATACCCAATAAAGATTATTCCGTCAAAACTGGCATCGAGATTTTGCACCATCCCCAAAGGCTTGATATTACTCTGAATGTATTCTGCCCGCGAATCAAGTTCGGTGTGCAGCAGGTTTTGCATATCGCCATGACTATCATTAACCACAACCACAGCCGGACCTAAATCAAAGATGGCCTTTACCACTGCATTGACTTCATTGGTCATTAGTTTTCTTCCTGTTTCATAATCCTTCCCTCCTGTTGTTACCATTTTAGAAGTTCCAATTCCACCAATGCCTTCCATATCCACCGAGATAAATATTTTAACCGGCTTAGGCTGGGAAAACGAAAGAGTTGTTGTGACAAGCAATAGCAGAAAAATAGTTCTCATTGTGAGCATGATTAATCATTCTAAATATAGGGGATTTATTACACACTTGAGAAAATTCTTACTCTGTCTAACCTTCAATAATTTCAAATTTGCCCGTGCAATCAAAAGAAAATTATTGGCACAATCTTTAGATGATTATGGAAAAGATAACCCGCTATGAAAACAACACAAGAAATAATGGAGGTTTGCATAGACACCTGCTATGAATGTGCGGACACGTGTAATGCCTGCGCTGAGGCATGTGAAGATATGCCGGGCATGGAAGATTGTTACAATGCCTGTATTAATTGTGCTGAAGCATGTGACAAATGCGCCACCGAATGTGAGAATGACTCTGAATTTCAATTGACAGCCATCGATAAATGCTTTCAATCCTGTAAAGCATGTGCCGAAGAATGTGAAAAGCATGATCATGAACATTGCCGGGCTTGCGCAGAGGTGTGCAGGAAGTGCGCGGAAGTGTGCGCTGAAATTCTTGCAAAAGAAAGGGCGGCATAGCAGTTCCTAAAGGTCTCTATTTGCAAAAAAAGTATTTGATATTAACCCATCAAATAAACAAACCTTCTCTACATTTTTTCGTACAAATAAAATCGTACTTAAAAAATTTACTTGTAGATGAAAAAAATAGACATCCTCAATTTCATTACTGACTTTCGCAAAGCCCCGAACGACATTAAAACGCTGTCTGAAATCAGCGCCCACATTGGTGCGAGCGATCAAAACGCACTGCTCAGATTGCTGGAAGAAATGAAGCAAATGCGCACCTTGCGCGAAGTAGAAAAAAATGGAGAGAAAGCTTTCCAGGTAACAGCGAAGTAATTGGTGATCAGATTAATTCAATCGTTAGCATAATGGTAAGGAAATGATTACCGATATTAGGGCTCACTTTCATGTAGTCTATTATGCCAACAATCTCTATTATTTCCTCCAGCGTACGCATCGACCGGGTGAGTCATCGGGTAGCGTTGTTCTTTAAAAATTATCTAACAGAACACCAACTGGCAACTCCCCAGGTACTCGACCTGAAAGAGTACAGCTTCCCTGTTTTTGATGAGCGGCTTAGTTATCAAACCA
>CAZNRJ010000226.1:5359-6631 GCA_964574945.1 uncultured Ohtaekwangia sp.
AAAAGTCGGACGGAGTGATTATTGTAACCCCAGAGTATAATGGAGGTTATCCGGCCAGCCTGAAAAACGTGGTTGATTTATTATATAACGAATGGCGCAGAAAACCCATTGCGATTTCTACCGTGTCGAATGGTTCCTTTGGAGGTACACAGGTGATCACCTCCCTTCAGTTTTCATTCTTTAAAATCCGAGCGTGGGTAGTTCCTGCCATGTGCCCCATGCCAAAGGCACAGGAACTTTTTGATGAGGCCGGGATACCTGCCGATAAAGAGTCAATTGAAAAACGCGTTGCCCCCTTTATACAAGAACTGCTCTGGTGTGCAGAGGCTAAACAGAAGATGGACAAGAAATGAAATCACTTTCGGCCTAACCAAAGCAAGCTTTGAATAATCAATTGATTTTGAACCGCACTGCTAAAGGTAGACGACAGTTGTTTATTTGTTTTGTTCTCGTAGTCGATATCATTGTGGCCCATGTTAAAATAAATCATCCGATACTTTTTGTTGGTCCACACCACAGGATAATAACCGCTATGCCAGATCTCATGTTGTTTGGGACCCGTGCCTAACGGAAAACTGGTTGAGTCAATGGAAACCAGGATTTGAAAATCAGGATTGGTGCGCAAATCATTTTGCCAACGATACCATTCGCTGGGCGCGGATGTAAAGGTGACTGGTAATTTTTTAGTAGCCGGATGCTTTTGGGTTTCCACCCGCAGCACAGCCGAAGTTGGCCGCCATGTATTGCTTTTGTACTGACCTACCCCTAAAAAATCCTGATGATACCAATCCCAGTTTTGAGGGAAATCGGATGGTGTTAATGCAAACCCTGCGAAGTGAAACCCAAGCCAGGCACCGCCCTTCTTCATGTAATTTTCAAAAGCCACTCGCTGTTCCGGTAATTCGGGTCGCGTATCTAAAAATATTACTACTTGATAGTCGTTCAAAAATTGTTCATTCAAATTGCTCCAGTTGCTGGTGGTATCGTATTGAAAATTATTTTTTCGGGCTTCTTCCCAAAACCAGGGGTTAGCTTCCTTTATAAAACTAATATGCGCCTGGTCGTTGCGTGCGGTAAAAAAAGCAATGACACTGAATCGTGGTTTCGGCAATGCGGTACTTGTAACCGATATTAATAAAGAGATCAGGAATACGATGCGTGAGCGAATCATGGTGGTTAGCTTGGATTTATTCTGTTTTCAGTAACCCTTTCTCCTGCATTCTTAAACAAACAGGCATCGAAACCTTTATTTCATTTCCCGTGAAAGTAAGG
>CAZNRJ010000227.1:0-3018 GCA_964574945.1 uncultured Ohtaekwangia sp.
TTTTATAGCCTCATCCGACTTGGCCAATAGTTCTTCGGCTTTTAAAAGATTAATTTATGAAGGGGACTCTTGTGGTGCTGATGTTGTTTTCATACGCAGCAACTGCTCAAAAAACCAATTACCTTATCAATTCAAAAGCGGATACACTCTCTGGTAAGTTGCGAATTCTTTCTTACGATCAAATAGACCGTGTACAATTACAAGTCGGTAAGAAAAAGGAAATGTATACTGCCCTGCAGGTACTCTCCATACACATGGATGGCCAGGAATATAAACCCATGAAATACGACTCCAAAATTGTTTTAATGAAAGTTTTAAAACAGGGCTATCTAAGCTTGTATGCGTTTCGGTTACCCAATCAAAATAGCTATGATGGCAGGATGTTAGTCAAATTAGATGGCACTTCTATGGAAGTCCCTAACCTGGCATTCAAAAAAATTATGAGTAAATATCTTGAGGATTGTGAACCTGTTTCATCTCTCATTAAAAATGATGAACTGGGAAAAAAAGAAATAGATAAAATTATAGATGACTACAACACGTGCGTTGCCACAAAATCAAGTACGGTTGCCACGGAAACACCTCCGCCTGTTGTTAATGAAGTAACACAATCCATAGAATCGTTGATAAAGAAAGCAGAAGCCGAAGAGTTTCCATCTAAAAAAGATGCGCTTGATTTGCTGCTCGATATTCAAACCAAAGTTGGCAAAAACGAAACGATACCGAATTATTTGACCGAAGGCTTGAAATCCTACCTAAGCAGCGTACCCGCCTTGTCTGATGACCTCAATAAATTATTGGAGTTACTTAAGAAATGAGGGCAGGAATTTTTTAATTCCCTGTGGGATGTCTTTTCGGCTTTGCCAGAATGCGTAAGCACCGCATACCATAACAAGTAAAGCATACACAAATAATTGGCCGCCATCACCCTTTACTTCTATTCCCAGCATTGTCAAATGCATTCCCAATGCGCCTGCCATTAAGCCAACCGCCAACAAAGACCCAATCCAAACTGTTGACGGAATCAAAATCAAAACAGAGGCAATCAATTCAAAAACCCCAATCCCAATTCGGCCCCAGGGCTCCATACCTACCGTAGTAAAAATATAGACCGACTCTTCCGATGCGGAGAATTTATAATAAAGAGTCTGAGCCATAATAACCGCAGCTATTATGCGGGCAGCCCAAAAAAGCAGGGATTGAAAATTCTTCATAGTGTTTTAAGAATGTTTTCTATGTACACGGAAGCCGAACGAAAGATTGTCAACCGGATGACAGAACCATATCTTTGAGTAATTATTATCAAATTAGAAATAAAATGGCTCATTTTGATGTACATCCTGATATTTCGCAGGCTAAAACTATCTCTACCGACTTTTACCTTCAACCTGAACAATTTAAAAAAGCAAAGGAAAACATCTTTTCCAGAACGTGGCATTTGATTGGTGATACGGATCTGGTAAAAGAAGATGGTTGGGTTACTCCCGTTCGGTTGCTCGAAAACTACTTAGATGAGCCGTTGATTTTATCATGTGATAAGCAGGGTGAATTGCATTGCATGTCGAACGTATGCACACACCGTGGAAATTTAATGGTAGAGCATCCGTGCAAACTCAACGATATTCGGTGTAAATATCATGGACGCAGATTCAGCCTGAACGGAAAATTTCTTTCCATGCCTGAGTTTAAAGAAGTAAAAGATTTTCCCACTGAAGCAGATCACCTTACCAACCTGCCGCTTTTTAAATGGGGCAAATTGTTGTTCACTTCGCTGAAAAAAGATAATGACCCGGTCCCCTTCTTTAAAGAGATTATTGATCGCGTTGGTTGGATGCCGATTCAGGATTTTGTGTTCCGCCCGGATTTATCACGTGATTATTATGTAGATGCCCATTGGGCGCTTTACTGCGAAAATTTTTTGGAAGGTTTTCATATACCTTTTGTACATGCAGGATTGAATTCAGTAATTGATTACAGTAACTATCATGTTGAGTTATTTAAGTATTCCAACCTGCAATTGGGTATTGCCAGGGAAGGTGAATTAATTTTTGATTTACCCGCCACATCTCAAGATTATGGAAAGCGAGTGGCCGGGTATTATTTCTGGGTGTTTCCAAACATGATGTTTAATTTTTACCCTTGGGGATTATCGGTAAACATTATCAGGCCCATTACCATCAAAAAGACAAAAGTGTCATTTCTCTCCTATGTGTGGGACGAAAGTAAACTACGGCAAGGTGCCGGTGGTGATTTGCACAAGGTAGAATTAGAAGATGAGGATATTGTTCAGAATGTGCAGAAAGGAATTCGCTCTCGTTTTTATTCACACGGCCGCTACTCTGTTACCCGCGAAATGGGCACTCATCATTTTCACCGATTGATTGCCGAGTTTATGAATGATTGAATTTACCTGTTCGTGGGGATATTTGTTAAAATTTTTACATGTCGTCCCTACAGGACTTTAGTTCATTTTCTTCTTTACTTACCAACATGCCGTCCCTGACGGGACTTTAATAAAAATCCCTGGATAAGTCCCGTTAGGGACGCAATATTGGTAATAACAGGTTTATTACAAATGTTAAGAATACCTTTAGGGATGAAATATAAATATTCGTACTATCCACAAGATATGATTCTGACAAGGGGTTTATTCTTAAGTTAACGACTATGGTGGGATACGAATTTTAGATGCAGGAGATTTACTTATCCAGCCACTCCTTAAATTCCTGCACGCGTTCGCGTGCAACAATCACATCGGTATCGTCACTGGTTTTTAACACGAGCTTTAACCTGCTGTTTGTATGACTGATCATATCCTGAATGGAGGCAACACAAACAATATACTTGCGATTGATTTTAAAAAATTGCGCAGGGTCTAAAAGCCCTTCCAGTTGATCTAACGTGAAATCCAAAATATGCTTGCGCCCGTCCTTTGTTTGGGCAAACGTTGTTTTTTCCAAACTAAAAAAGAATAAAATCTCTTTCACTTCCACAGATTTCAAATGCTCGCCCACTTTT
>CAZNRJ010000227.1:3028-6628 GCA_964574945.1 uncultured Ohtaekwangia sp.
CCACTTTTATCACAAAGCGTTCCTTGTATTTTTTAGTAAGCATTTGCATGGCGTACCCGATACTTTCCATCATTTTATTTGGCGCAAACGGCTGATTGGTAAGATGTTGATATTTTTTGAAAGCCGCGCTCAGTTCATCTTTATCAACAGGCTTAAGGATATAGTCAATACTGTTGACTTTAAAAGCCTTAAGCGCATATTCGTTGTATGCGGTTGTGAAAATTACCGGAGCTGTTACTTCTACTTTGTCAAAAATTTCAAAACTTAACCCATCCGCTAACTGTATATCCATAAAGATCAGGTCAACTGATTTTTTTGAAATCCATTCAACGGAGCGCTTTATAGAATCAAGGGTAGCGCTAATCTCTATTTCAGGCTGAAGCTGTTGAACCAACGAAACAAGTCGCCCGGCTGCCTGGGGTTCGTCTTCAATAATTAATACTCTCATGTAAGTTCAATGATTGGAACAGAAACAATGAACCTCTCTTCGGTTTCACTAACCCTTACCTCACTATTACTTAAAAATTCATACCGCTTTTTGATATTCTCCAAACCGAGCCCTGATGACTCATCGGCCAATACAGGTTTTCGTTGAAGCGTATTGGCCACCACCAGGCTTTTATCTTGTTTATAAATCCTGATGTGAAGCGGATGTTCCTCCGAGATTTCATTGTGCTTAATGGCATTCTCCACTAACATTTGCAAAGCCATCGGTGCCACCAAACTTTTCACGTCACCTAAATCGACTTCTATTTTTAGCTTGCCGCCAAACCGAATCTGCTGTAAAAAAGCATACGCCTCCAAAAATTTCAATTCCTCTTCCAACGAAATCACTTCTTTATCCCTGCTATCCAGCACATACCGGTACACATCGGATAATTGTTTTATAAACTTGACAGCTTTGTCTTGGTCCCGGTAAACAAGATTAGTAAGTGCGTTTAAACTATTGAAAAGAAAGTGAGGGTTCACCTGGTTCTTCAAATTATTGTACTGGGCTTCCACACTTTCTTTTTTTAATCGTTCAGCATCTACGGCAGCCTGACGCCAATTGGCAAAGAACATGCGCCCTGTCATGAAAAGGGAAATGATGAGTGTAATTACAATGGTGGCCGAATAAGTCTCTTCAATCCCTTCGCCCAGGTAAAATCCAAACACAGTTCCAAAAAGAAATATTAACCCGTATACCACGCTTAAGGTATACACCACCATGCCAATTAAGCCTGCAACCAATCGGGTTACGGTTTGCTTTTCCCAGGGAAAAAAGTAATCCAACACACAGCTTACATAGGCATTGCCAAGCCAAAGTGCCACCCACATAATTGCCGTGAAGCAACCAATCCAGAATAATGAAAATATACTTTCACAACATCCTCGCCAGATAAAATAGCTCATTACAAACCCACACAGGGCTGCCAAAAAAATGGAGCTACGGTTTTCACGTAGAAATTTAAAAAGTGAAGGCACCGTGCAAATTATAGTTTTTATTAATATGGCCACGAATGCACGAATAAAAAGAAAAGCCCGTGCACCCAACCATCTTGATTCTGGCCCAAACAGGTTGAAATGATTCAGTCAATTGCATTTAGCTGCTACTTACAATTTTGCATGATCTCAAGATTCATTTCTTTTCCCCACCGTGGTGCCAAAGGATTTTGAGGCCCGGCAGCGGACTCAAAAACTGTAGCAGCTTTGCGGGCTGTTTCGCATGCTTCTGTTGGGGGTTGATTAAAAAATCGCGCAGTGCCCAATTGCATTTGAGCAAGCAAAGCGAGCGCTCTTGGATTATTTTTATCCATCCCCACTGCTTTACCAAAAGTTTGCATCGCCAAAGTAGAATACTTTTGACCGCGCGTGGCCGGATCAACGGTGACCCGGATCATGTGTACAAACCCTTCCAACGCAACAAGCTCCGATTCATTGGGTGCGAGCTCTTTTCCTTTTTCAACACCCACCATTGCTAAATCAAGAAAGGAATCTTTTTTTGTTGCGTCATTTTCATAGATGGCCATCATGATGTTTCCATACGCTGAATAATAATACGGTTCCCATTTTGATTTCTCAGCGCTGGCAATCCGGTCAAACGCATTTACTGCTGCCTGAAACTCGTCAATCGTTTTTGCAGTATAAACCGCTTGCACGTGTTTGCCCATTTGAGCGAAATACTTTTCATCGTTTGCAAACGCAGCTATCGCGAAAAGCATAATAAAGATGGTGTTGATTGTTTTCATGGTTGTATTAGTTAAATGGTTATTGGTTAATCGTTGTCAGAGGTTGGGTAATTGGTTAACTGATTTGTTTTTGCTGATGGTAATGAACACACCCAGAAATAAAAATCGGGGTGCGGCTTGTCGTGTTGCCTTACTTACATACACTCCCTGATTGTCGGGAACTACGCTATACTGGTAACCGAAAATATTGTCGTAGCCTAACAGGTTTGTACAGGACAGATAGATGATCAGATTGTTCTTAGGCAAATAAGCCAGGTTGGCGCTCAGGTCCTGATAGGCCGGTGTTTTGTCAGAATTAAATTGGTCATACGGTTTGTTTGGATTGTAGTAGGTACGACCGCTTGCATAGCTGTAGGTAAATCCCAATTGGGTTTTCATAGAAGTGATGAAGTGCTTATAGACAAACGAGAAATTATGAGCCGAAGCAAAGGACGGAATGGCAGCAAATGGAAAACTTAAGTAGTCGCGCTTCGTATCCAGAAAAGAATAAGAAACCCAATAATCAACATTCTTAATCGTTTCATTATCGCGCCAGAATAATTCAAAGCCTCGCGCATAGCCGTTTCCTGCATTTGTCATTAAAAAAGGATTGCCATATTCAAACTTTACCAATTGATCGTACTTCTTGTAATATGTTTCTACCCGAAAGGTTTTGCGATTAGTTACAACCTGGTAATTAAGAATAAAGTGTTCTGCTTTTTCGGAATTCAGTTGATTATCTAATCTCAAATATTGATTCTGCGCAGATTGACGGAATGTTCCATACGCAAATGAAAACTGACCTTGCTTGCCGGGTTTGTATGCTAACGAAACGCGTGGATCAAAACCTGTATAATCATTCAATGTGTTTGTTTCCAGCCGACCACCGGCCTTCACCACAAAATGATTGCTGGCAAAATATTCACCTTCAATAAACGTAGCTGAGATCCGCTCATTGAAATCAAGGGATTCCATAGCATCGGATGAAGAATTGTAACGTGATGCCTCATAGTTTCTGTTATACAATTCAGTACCCGCTCTAATTTCCAACTGATCGGATACAGAATGCTCAACAACCACTTTGGCATGAACACCTCTTTCAGTTTCCCGTAAGGGCGACCCTTCAATCTTTACATCATCTTTATTATACGAGTACGATAAACCTCCCCGCACCGACCATTTCGCGTTAAGCGATTGCTGATACGTTCCGTTTCCGTAGCGATACGTATTTGTTTGATCTAATTGCCGCTTGATGGTTGGATCAAGTATATCATGCTCGAATAATGAGAACGAAGTCTGGTTAAAGTTTCCGAAAAATTTAAAGAACCCATCCTTGCCAATTTTTTGACGATACGCTCCACTTGCTTCTAATGATGCAGGCGATAGGGTGTCT
>CAZNRJ010000228.1:0-6626 GCA_964574945.1 uncultured Ohtaekwangia sp.
CAGAAAGTGTTGATCAGGGTAAGCCGCTTAAACTCGCCCGGGCTGTTGATATTCCGCGTGCTTCAGCAAACATGCGGTTTTATGCAACGGCCTCTATGCACATTTCTTCCGAATCGCATTTGATGGAAGGCGAAGCAATCAATTACACAACGCGAACCCCGATAGGTGTGGCAGGATGCATTTCACCGTGGAACCTTCCCTTGTATTTATTCACGTGGAAAATTGCTCCCGCCTTAGCGGCCGGATGCACCGTTGTAGCCAAGCCATCCGAGCTCACACCCATGACTGCATTTTTATTTTCAAAGTCGTGTATTGAGGCAGGCTTGCCGGCCGGTGTTCTAAACATTGTTCATGGATTAGGAAACAAAGTAGGTCAGGCGATTGTAGAACATCCGGGTGTGTCAGCGATTTCATTTACCGGTGGCACCGTTACCGGAAAAACAATTGCGGCTACAGCCGCTTCTATGTTTAAAAAACTTTCCCTTGAACTCGGTGGAAAAAATCCTAATATCATCTTTGCCGATTGTGATTTTGAACAGGCAGTAAGCACATCCATCAATTCATCGTTTTCAAATCAAGGTGAGATTTGTTTGTGTGGCTCACGCATTTTGGTTGAGCGGAGTATTTATGAAAAATTTGTGAATGAGTTTGTGAAACGGACAAAAGAATTAGTTGTTGGAGATCCATTGGAAGAAAGTACGCGAATGGGTGCGTTAGTTTCTGAAGCTCATATGAACAAAGTGCTTTCATATATTAAATTGGCACAACAGGAAGGTGGTCAAATTTTATGTGGCGGAAAAAGGATTACCGTTTCAGGACGTTGCGCCAATGGCTATTTTGTAGAACCTACCGTGATTGTTGGATTAGATCAACAGTGTCGCACCAACCAGGAAGAAATATTTGGCCCTGTGGTGACGATCATGCCTTTCGATTCGGAAGACGAGGTGATCCGTTTCGCAAACTCCAATGCATACGGCTTAAGCGCTACTATCTGGACAGAAAATTTAAAACGCGCGCACCGGGTAGCCCATCAGATTAAGAGTGGCATCATCTGGATTAACTGCTGGTTGCTGCGAGATTTACGAACTCCCTTTGGAGGCATGAAGCAATCGGGTGTTGGCCGCGAAGGCGGTTGGGAAGCGTTAAAGTTTTTTACAGAAGTGAAGAATGTGTGTGTGAAATTGTGACTTCTACGTTTTATTTAAAATCTCCAGCGCTGCAAGTAAGATTGGAATAATCAAAGCTGTAAGCAATTGCCACACCGAGTTAAAATCAAAAGGCCACTCATGCATGCCCTTTAAATGATTCTGCACTTCGAATAATTCTTTCAAGTATTGCATGTTTTCTGCCGAGGGATCATGCAGCGTTTTATCAAGTGCCGCTTCAAGGTGGCGGGTGAAACTAAACATGCGGTTTGTTTTTTCGTTTCGCATAATGCGATGAATGCCCACCTGCGGTAAAATGAAAAAACCAAAGATGAGCAAGGCTGCAAGGCCAAGCCAGATAAGTATAATTAAGTTGTATTGAAAGGGAGCCACAATTGTGGTTATTACAATCAAAAGAAAACTCACACAAATGGCCAATGACATTTTCAGAAATGAGGCGCCTAATGCTTGCAAACCATTTCCGGAAAATTGACTTACACTTACTTTCACTTTCATCCGCGTAAGCTCCATAGGGAAAATACTTACTTTGATAAGCGCCCACAGTGAAACTCCCAAAAAGAAAAAACCAAGCGATACATACCCTACGCGGTAATACAATAATAAATCAGTTGAAGGCGTGAGTTGTTGAATCAAGGGGTAGATCGAGACAACCGATGAAATTGAAATGATCAGGCCGCTGATCAGGGGTAACGGACCTTCATACGCAGATTTCAGTTTAAACGCATACCATTCCGTGAGGGTATTTTTTTCTTCTTCAATAAATTGCAGCATGTGGGGAAACAAGCGAACCAATACGTTGGAGCAATAAACAACCACCACACACACCGAAGTAAAAAACAAACAGAGGCAGGCGAATGCACCTCCATAGGCAGGCGAACTCAACCTCCAACTTAAAAGATAATCGACAAGAAAGAGTAATTGCCAAAAAATTACCCAGGCTAACCAACCCGGTAAAGGAATAAGGCTTGAAAATCTTTCCGGGTAGGATTTTACCCGAATTGGTTTTTCGTTAGGTTGTAAAGTATTCATAGGTAAGGAAGGAGTCTCAATTTAGATATAATGCAGGATAGTCCATTCATTAAAAGAATAGATTTATTTTGCAGTGCCAATTTAACCGGATGAGCTTCTTCGACATTGATAACATCTTCTTCACCCTACTTGGTTATTCGCTAAGCTACCTTGAGTTTTTTGCTGTAATCGCGGGGCTCATTGCCGTGGGGTTATCGGCCAAAGCCAACATCTGGAGTTGGCCAATAGGCATCATTAATGTTTTTCTTTCCGCCTTCTTCTACTACCAGATTCAACTTTACCCGGATATGTTCCTGATGATGTTTTTCTTTGTAACGAATTTATTGGGCTGGTGGCGTTGGGCCAATCCAAAACCGGAAGAGGAAGATCGAAAGAAAGAATTGAAAGTAAGTTTTATGAAACCAAAACAGTTTGTGCTTTGGCTATTAGTGGGTTGTGTTGGCACATTCCTGATTGGAACGCTCGCCTCTAAGTTGCATGAGTGGCTTCCTTTACTTTTTAATTTACCAAGCGCTTATCCGTATGTTGATTCCTTTATTTTAGTAATGAGTGTGATTACAACGTTTCTTATGATTCAAAAGAAAATTGAATGCTGGATTATCTGGATACTGATAGATATAGTTGCTACCTATTTATATTTCCTTAAGGGTGCAAAGTTTTTTGGGGTAGAATATTTGATCTTTACGCTGATTGCCACCTTCGCCCTGTGGAACTGGATCAAAGAATATAAAAGTTACAACAATCAACCAACATGAAGCGCGGATTAGTGATTGGCAAGTTTATGCCGCTTCATCATGGGCATATTGCACTCATTGAATTTGCTGCAGCGCATTGCGATGAATTGATTGTGTCCATGAGTTACAATTCAGAAGATGTTATTCCTGGCGAACTCCGGCTCTCCTGGATCAATGAAATATTTAATAATCAACCTAAGGTCAAAGTATTTAGTATTGCAGATGATTTTGACAGGGAAGACTTACCTCTTACTGAACGAACTCAAATTTGGGCCGGGCGGATGCGAAAAGCGTACCCTCCAATCGATCTTGTTTTCAGTTCAGAAGAATATGGAGTTCCCTTTGCGAAGAACTTAGGTGCCGAACACAAAAGTTTTGATCCCGGGCGAAAACTATTTCCTGTTTCCGCTTCAAGAATCAGAGAGAATCCCTTTGCATACTGGGAATACATACCAAAGGTTGTAAGACCATACTTCGTAAAGAAGATTTGTTTCTATGGCCCTGAGAGCACCGGTAAATCGGTGATGGCTAAGCAACTTGCCGGCTATTATCAAACTGAATTTGTTCCGGAGGTGGCGCGCGAAATTGTAAGCTCCAATGAATTTACGCTTGCCGATATTGTTAAAATCGGTCGCGCCCAAACGCAACGGGTTTTGGATAAATTAAAAACAGCCAACAAAATACTTTTTTGTGATACCGATTTAATCACCACACAAATTTATTGTCGCCATTATTTGAGCGAGGTTCCTCCAATACTATATGAGTTGGAAAGACAAATTACATACGATCAATACTTTTTATTTGACATTGATGTGCCCTGGGTAGCCGATGGCATGCGGGATTTGGGAACAAGAAGACCAGAGATGTATACCGTTTTTAAAAACGAGTTGTTGAAGAGAAAAATACAGTTTATTGAAGTGCGTGGTGACTTTAGTGAACGCGAAAAGATGTTGAAAGATTATATCAACTCAATTTTACCTCACCCCTTCCTCCACTTGTAGTTCCGGCAGGCAAGCTCATTCCCTTTCCAAAGGAGAGGGATGACTCACTCACATGCCCTGAAATACTTCAATCTTCAATCAATTTTCATTTAGCTCCCGCCTGAGGTCAATTAATAATTTTTCCCTGCAATCTCACTCTCAAAAACCTCCACGCACTTTCTGTCTTGCAGGGTAACGTAACAGGTTTTTCCATTCGGTCCGCCAAACGTAATGTTACTTGTTTTCTTCCCTTTCATCTCAACTTCGCGAAGCAAAACCCCTTCAGGAGAGAAGATTGCGATTGTTCCCTTGCCCCAACGTGTAATGTATAAATTCCCGTCCTTGTCGCACTTCATGCCATCAAAACCAAAGTCCGGTACTTCGGCAAATAGTTGCTGGTTGCTGATGTTTCCATTTTCATCCACATCGAAACGCCAGATTTTACGCTGCACACTTTCATTTACATAAAGAATTTTTTCATCCGGGCTTAATTCAATTCCGTTGGTGGTGCCCATGCTCTCTTTTAATAACACAGCTTCACCAGTAGTTTCTATGCGCCAAATTTGGCCTGTGCTTTCTTTCCAGTTAGGATCAGAAGCAAACAGGTATCCTTTCTTACTAATACAGATGTCGTTGGGCTGATTGAATTTTTCAGAATGACTAAGCACCGAAATAGCTTTTGTCTTCCCGTCCACTTTAAGAATATTGTGGGCGGCAAAATCCGGCAACAGCATATTACCGGTGGCATCAAACTGAATCGCGTTGGCAATACTTCCTTCCGGCAGGGTAACAAACAATTCCACGCTGCCATCGGGTTTTACAGCACCAATCGTTCCATCTTTCTGAAAGTTTACAACATATAAAATACCATCGCGGTAATTGGGACCCTCAATGTTTTCTGAAAAAAGATTTTCGGCTGTTAAGTCCTTTGCAACATAGGGTTCTTTACAGCCAACAAGAAGAAGCAATAATACCAGAAAGAAAAAAAGTTTCTTCATGCGGGCTTTCCCACTTTATGACCCCTCATGGCATAATATAGTATGTACAGATACAAAGGTATCATTACTATATAGGCAGTTTGCCTGTTGGTGATGTCACTAATGGCTCCATATGCAAGGGGCAGAATTGCTCCACCAGCGATACCCATAATCAATAAAGCCGACCCAGTTTTTGTAAACCTTCCCAGTTTATCAAGAGCTAAGGGCCAAATGCATGGCCACATAAGCGTATTTGCAAAACTCAGCAAAACAACAAAAGCGATAGAAACCCCACCCCCTGATAACAATGTACAAATCGTAAACACAATCCCCAACACAGCACTTACAATAAGAGCATTCCGTTGCGAAATGTATTTAGGCATAACTGCGATACCTATTAGGTAACAAGCTACAAGAGCAATTAAACTATAAATGCCAAACTTACCTGATGTGATCAGGTCAAAGCCCTGATACTGGCCATACAAACCAATGGTATCGATCGCAATTACTTCAACTCCAACATACGTGAAGATACAAAGTACACCAAGCATCAAGTGTGGAAAGTCAAAAATCGACTCCTTCTTCTGGCCACTCTCGGCTGTAGCGCTATTATCTTCAGCATCTATTTCAGGTAGCGGTGCCTTCAAAATCATTAATGCCAACCCGAATAAAACAATTGCCATAACGGTATAAGGTGCGATTACTCTTGACGCCAATGCATCAAGTTCAGTGGCTAAATCATTCCCACTTAATGATTGAATTCTTTCTGTAAGACCTGTCGCATCACTAAAAAGTAATTCAACCAGAACAAATATTCCAATCATGCCCGCAACTTTATTGCATATCCCCATAATACTTATTCTTTTGGCCGCACTTTCAATAGGCCCAAGAATTGTCGCGTAAGGATTTGAAGCAGTCTGCAGGAGAGTTAAGCCTGTACCCTGCGTAAATAAACCTAAAAGAAAGAGTGGGTATGATCTCATTTGCGCAGCAGGGATAAAGATCAGAGAACCTACGCCCATTATCGCTAATCCAACTGACATTGCTTTGGTAAATCCCGTCTTCTTTAGGATGTATGACGATGGAATTGCCATAACGAAATAAGCAATGTAAAAAGCAAACGTAACAAAATACACTTGGAAGTTTGTAAGCTCACATGCTTGCTTTAGAAAAGGTATAAGCACACTATTTAGCCACGTAACAAAACCAAAAATGAAAAATAGTATTCCAATGATGGTGATGGACATTAAATAACCGGAGGGTTTTGATTGGGTCATGGGTAGGGATTTAGGCTTTCAATGGTAAACTTCTATTTTTGCAGAGTTATAAACAACAGGTAATTACCATCTTTTAATTAATTCAAGCAAATTGAAAACAGGTCAAAAAATTTCTTTATTAGTAATGGCAGCCGGCATGGGCAGCCGCTATGGCGGAATCAAACAAATTGATGGCTTTGGGCCGAATGGCGAAACCATAATGGACTACTCTTTATATGATGCCTTGCGTGCCGGCTTCAACCAGGTTGTGTTTATTGTGCGGGAAGAGATAAAAGAAACGGTGAAAGAAATTTTTCTTCCCAAACTTCAAGGTAAGGCCGAAGTTCACTTCATCGTTCAGTCATTGGATAAGTATGTGCCTGCAGAATTTCAACCCGTGGAACGAAAAAAGCCGTGGGGCACCACGCATGCCATGTTATGCGGCAAAGAAGTTATTGATGGCCCTTTTGCGGTAATCAATGCC
>CAZNRJ010000229.1:0-2061 GCA_964574945.1 uncultured Ohtaekwangia sp.
CAGCCGAAAATTCTACTGTAGGGGATAGTTGTGCAACAGCTACCTTTGTTGGCGGCTGGCACTTTCACACCACTTTTTCAAGAAACACTTTTCTCATTCTCGTAAAGTCACCGAACAGGTAGAATCGTCTATGTCTACTTGAAAGTCTACGAGATTTTACAAGTCGTCCCTTGTCGTCTATTTCATAAAGTCTTGCGTCTTTGTACTTCATTGCTTTCGGAGCCGTGTCGATAGTCGTCCGGTAATTTTGGTCGTTTCGTTTTGTAGTGTCATATATGAAAATAATTACATTGCCCGTGTCTACAAAAAAATTACCTTCAGCCTTGTCATGAACCATATGACCATTGAATTCATAATTAAACTTGTTGTCTGCCTTTAAGATGATTGTCGTTGTCACCGAATAGTCACCGGCAATATTTTGTCGACTAAATGTCCCGTAGGTATTTTCTTGTCCCCGCAACATTATTGTCAATAAAGTCAAAAGTGTCGTAGCAAATATTCTCATGGATAACTCTGTCAAAAGTGCTTGCCGCCAACGTGAGGATATAAGCCACTAATGTCCTATATATCCTTATTGTAGTTAATCATACTTTATACAGAACTCATCCTGAGTCCTTTAAAAGGTCATGCGAAACAAAGTGAAGAATTTCAACCCAACTTCTCAATCAATTTCTCAAACACACCTTTCAATAAAATTCTCATTTTATCGGCCCGGGCCTTATCATATTTCAATTCCGCATCATCCATGTAATTTACTTTGGTCATTTCCAGTTGCAACGCATGGCGGCTCTTTACCGGTTTGCCATAATAGCGCGTAATGTATCCCCCTTTAAAGGGATGGTTGTGCGAAACGGAATATCCTCCCTGGTTAAGCATGCCCAGGGCCGACTCAATAAAATCAGGAGCGGCTGAAGTGCCATCGGCATCGCCTAAAATCAAGTCCGGGAATTTTTCATTCTGAATGGTGGGCACGAGTTGCCGGATAGAATGGCAATCCCACAACAACACCTTGCCAAATTTCTTTTTCCGCTGCCGCAATAGCTCCTTCAGTTTACTATGGTAGGGTTGATAATATAAATCCTTCCTGCGTTTTACTTCAAGAAGATCAACTTCCTGGCGTTCGTCTTTATAAATAGGTTCTCCAAGAAACGTTGTAGCCGGACATAACGGAGTGATAATCCTTCCATCGGTGTAAAGCGGCCTGCTGTAGGGATCGCGGTTTAAATCAATCACCCAGCGGCTGTAGTTGGCTGAAATCATGGTGATGCCTAATGCCGGGGCGAAGTCATAGAGTGTATGCACAAACCAGTCCGTATCGGCTGGCGCTTTGATCAGTTTGGGTTTGTATTGATCTTTTATTTCCTCCGGAAAGGCCGAGCCACAATGGGGCACGCTAATGATGATGGGCACTTCAGGGTTTGCGGCTGGATGAATTGTATAAACCATTATTTCCTATTTAATGCAGCTTCGGTTTTTACTCTCATTTCTTCAGCATGACTAAGAGCATTCTGAGCGCGAGCATATTGCGCTTCGGCTTCCTTTGTTTTAATTTCTAATTCCATGCTCAATTCTATTAATTTTCTTGTGCACTCCTTTTCAACTTCCTGCGCAATTTCCGTATGACGCTTTGCTTCTGTTTGTTTAACAAAGGCATAAACAAAAGAAATCAGCATTAAGCTTAATGATGTGCCTATTATGATTGCCGTACGTCTTGCCTTTTTTACAGTAGCATCATTCATACATTATTTCCTTTTTTTCAATTCCTCTATTTGCGCTTCTGCCAACGCTCGTTGTACCATAGCTTCATGCATTGCTGATTCGGCCATTTTCTGAAATTCGCTGGCCCGTTGTTGTTGCTCTTGAGCTGTCTTAACAAGCTCTTCCTTTTCCCGCTCGCACGTTTCTAACTTTTCGTCTATCTGTGAATTTTGCCGGACAACTAAAATTGATAGGCTTGAACAGATTATAATAAGAATACCAATGATCACATTTTTGTTCATGGTCAATTGTGTTTAATCCTTCTTAGATTTTTTCTTTTTCTTAGGGGCGGGTTCCGGTAAA
>CAZNRJ010000229.1:2071-6608 GCA_964574945.1 uncultured Ohtaekwangia sp.
CAACAACAGGCGCTTCCTCTTTAACTTCAGCAGGTTTCTTCACAGCTGCTTCAGCCTGTGCCAGTTGATTCTGAAGTTTTGCAATTTCCGCTTTGTAAGCTGCTGCATCGCGATTGCCTATTTGGCTTTTCAACTGAATAATCCGCTGGAAGGATTCATCAATACGCTCAGGTTTAATTTCCCCTGTGCTCACCATTTTTTTAATGATCGCATGCACCTTGTCAACCGTGCGTTCATCGCTTCCGGGAATGTTATTAGAGAAACACATAATGTCCACCCCCGCATTGATCGCAAGTTTGATTGTTTCCTCTAATCCAAAGTTTTTAGAAATGGCATGCATCTGCATATCATCCGAAAACACAACTCCATTAAAACCCAGGCGCTTTCTTAAAATTCCATCCAGAATTTCTTTTGAAAGTGTTCCCGGATATCCCTTTGCATCTAATTTTTTGTTTACGATGTGCGAAGTCATAACGGCATCCACATATCCTGAATCAATCAACAACTTATAAGGCAATAATTCCTGTTCCGTCCACGTATTGGTAACATCGGCTACACCAAAATGCGTATCTTCTTTAGAGCTGCCATGGCCCGGGAAATGTTTTGGTGAAGTGAGTACCCCATACTTGCGGTGCATTTTAATTACCTCTTTAGCCATCATGGCAACGGTATCGGCATTGGCTGAGTACGCCCGCTCCGGTTTTGCAATAACCGTATTGTCTTTGTTGATGGCCAGATCAACAACCGGGGCAAAGTTTACATTAAACCCTAACCCTGCTAAAGTTGCTGCTGTTGCCTCCGCATAAAAGCGTATAGAGTCTAATGATTTTGATTTTCCCAGGGCACTGGCTGTAACAGATTTAGTAAATCCATATTTCTCCTTAAGCCGGTTTACTTTACCACCTTCCTGATCAATGCAAATAAACAACGGGATAGAAGCCGCCTTCTGATACGTCCATGTCATGCTTTTCACACTGGCAAATGCATTGGGCTTGTTTGGAATATTTTTTTCAAAGAATATCAGCGATCCTACTTTTCCCTTTCTCACTTCCTCCAGCACTTTCGCATCCACCTCAGCCTTTGGCATTCCTATTAAAATCATCTGCCCGATTTTTATATCGAGCATGTCCATGGTTTGGCCATAGCCAGGTGAACATAAAAGAGAAACCAACAGGATCAATATACTTTTTCTCATTCTACTGTTTTTCAGATTAATACTTTTCATGAATTGTCAATAAAATTTTTTCCATCCGTCTCCGCACTTCATTTGTACTGGCAAGGTAGTTATTATTCATCATGCTAAAGATCAAAACCTTGCCCGATCTTGTTAACAGATATCCACTTAACGCGTGATTGTTGCTGAGCGTACCCGTTTTTCCAAAAATAAAAGGTGGATCTTTACGATACCAGTTCTTTATAGTGCCTTGTTTCCCGCCCACAGCCAACAAGCTAAATAATCGCTCTTGCGGAACTTCAGCATAAATTTTCTCCCAAAGCTTTACAATAGATCGCGGGGTAAACAAATTGTAACGCGACAGTCCGGAGCCATCTACCCAATTGGGTTCATCTGGCAAATCCGAAAGTAAATTCTTTTTGGCAAAATCAATTGCTATCTCCGGGTTAAGTGTGTCGCTTAGCACACCCGCACATTGAAGGAGCAACTGCTCGGCAATAAAATTATCGCTGTCCTGCATCATCACGCGGTATAAACTATCCAATGGAATGCTTTTCAATGTCTGCGCATCCCACGGCAGTGGTAAATAAATTTCATGAACTTCTCTCTTTAACGTATCGCTTAATAAATCGGCAACCAGATCGCTGCTATAATGATAAGGCACCTCCCAGTTTTTTGTTACTTCCTGACCGGGAAAAAATGTTAACTGATTATTGTCCAGATCACGTATGATTTCTTCACGCTTGCGCGGATCGGTAGCAACGGTGAAATGTTGCATAAAAAACCGGGGTGAAATAAAAAAATCGCTAATGCTCTTTTCAATGGTAATAAGATTTCCAAAAATCGGGAACGGAGAACGCTCTGCTGAATAATTGTAAGTGTAATCATCCCACGCCCAACCCGGGCCAAGCAAGCTGGTTTTAAAATTGCTGGCCGAATAAAATAACTTTTCTGGCGACTGCGCTAAGAAATTAAAAATCCTTCCGTTGTCAAACGTGCGCGCGTATAAAAAAGAAGGGTCGGCCATGCCCCAAAAAATCAGCGAGTCACCTTTATAAATATATTTGAGCGCTGTGGCGGAATCGCCCAACAATTTCAGTGATGTATAGAAGGTAAATATTTTTGTGTTTGATGCCGGGGTGAAATATTTCTCCGCATTATACTCAATCAAATATTTTTTTGACCCGGGATCGTATAACGCAAAACCGGTATGATCTTTTAACTCTAATTGGGTTTGGTTTATTTCTTTAAGGATGCCAACCCGTGGCGAGCACGCCCAACTAATCAATAGAATAAAAAAGATACTGACAAAAACCCTCATTCATCAGGCAAGATACCGCTCTTTCAAGATATGGCAATGATGGGTTTCATGACCGGCAATAATAAACCCCAATGCAACCACCGATAATTCGTTGTTATTGGAAGTCCCTTTTCGCGTAAGCATTTCAGGTGTAAAGCCCTCGAATAAATCTATGGTTGATGATCGCAGGTGAGCCATCTCGGCTGTAATTTTTTCCAAACTCCTTCCTGATGCATTTGCCTGTGGTGCATAGTCGTTTTCTTCAAAGCCTGCCAAAGGGGTTTTATCATTTCGCGCAAAGCGTAAAGCACGATAGGCAAAGATGCGTTCGGCATCAATTACATGGCAAAGCAACTCGCGCACCGTCCATTTACCGGGTGCATATTTAAAGTCGAGTTTACCGGGCGGAATAGCATGAACCAGCTCCAATGCCCGGTGCCCGGAGATGCGAAGCGCCTGCAGCAAATCACTTTCTTCAACTTGCTTAACATAGTTTTTATAAAAGTGCGGAACGGTTTCAAGATTCAAAAGCATAGCTAAAGGTTTTTAGAATTCAGAGAATAAAGCATCCGGCAGCGATTCATCTACTTTCAGGTTTTGGGGGCCTCCGCCATCGGAACGATCCGCTGAAAACAAGATACCACCATAATTCTGGTAATTATCCCAAGGCCGTACAAAGCCAATTTTATCTTCTTCAACATTTGTATAGTATGCCCAATAGCGCACTAACTTTTCGTGCTTATCAACATACAGCTTATACATATTCTGAGTAACACCCGTTTCTTTAAAAGTAAGAGCAAGAGCATTGTAGCGATTACCTTTCAGGGTATCTTCCCCCATATACTTAATGGTTACTCCCGTGTCCTTTGTTTTAAACGGTATCACTAACCAATACGAATCATTGATCCAGATTGCTTTTGCTTTGTTTAAAAGTTTTTTCAAGCTATCAGGTTCGGTAATTTCTGTGCCCTTAATCTTTACCCTTCCCTTACCTGTTTTTTCATTTATTAAATAGATTGTGCTGTCCAATCCACTTTCAATTCGCACCCGGCCTGTTTGTTTATCCCAAACTAAATCCCTTCTTCCAAAGAAATTCCAGGAAATGAAACGGGTTTTGTCCCAATTTTCCCTTCCGCCCATAGCGTGCATAATGCTATCGGCTAACTGAATGGCAGCAGGATCAGAGTCAGTAATGTTAAATCCTTCGGCAGCCGGATTTTGTTCAGCCAGTGTTTTTACTGATTCCTTTTGCGTACAGCTACCCAATAAAAGGGATAGCGCAAATGCAGTTATGAGGTGTTTCATTTAAACGAGGTTCTGGTTAAGTGAAGGTACTAAAATCCCAATTGATACAACTATCAAAAAAAGAGTCTATTTTTCTTTGTCCCAAATTCTCCTGATCCGGTATTTTCCCTGAGAGTATTTGGCCATCGCATCCCGTGCAAAAAACTCTACCGGAAATACCATTAACGCAACAACCACCTGGATGGCAAAATCAATGACGGGCGAGGTGCGCGATCCAAACAAAGAACTGATTACGGTTTCTAAAAACTGAATCAGCATAACCACTGTAATCAAGGAAAGTATTTGGCTTAGATAACGATAGCGGGCATTGGCCCTTGCCAACCGAAGGGATAAAGTCACAAAAAAACTAAAGACAAAAACCTCAAGCGCATAAAACCACCACCGTTGCCAGTAAGGTGGCAATACAACAAATTTAATTTGCTCAGCATGCGATTCGTTACCTAACAAGTCGCGCGACTGCACGGCCAACTCGTACTTTCCCGGGGCTAAAAAAGATAACGAGATAATGTTATTTGATGATGCCCAGTTTGACCAACTGGCATGTAACCCCTTTACCTGATACCTGAACTGAGTTGCATTTAACCCTACATACTCTGGTTGAACAAACTCAAACGTAACAAGTCCATCGTTCTGTAGAATTTCTATTCGTTTTTCTAATGTTATTTCCTGCCCCTTAACTGCCCGCAAAAAGAGAGGATAGTTGGCCGGGTCTGATTCGTTTGTTGCGTTTGTAAATTTATACAATTCGTTTTTTGCTG
>CAZNRJ010000230.1:0-6606 GCA_964574945.1 uncultured Ohtaekwangia sp.
TTTCTAAAAGTAAAGTACCGGTAGGGGTTTTGGTGGACAAAGGCATTAGCGACTTAACCCATGTTTTTGTCCCTATATTTTCGAAGGAAGATGCATTCCTTATAAGATACTGTCAAAAACTTATTAACAATTCCGGCTCGCAGATTACTATTCTTGATGTTGTTGGAGAGGTGAAAAACAGGCCTGAGATTAAAGAGGACATAAAAGCGATTGAGCAAATCGCCCCTAACCATATCAATTTGCTCACAGAAAAACTTATTGACAAAGAATTTTTAAAGCAACAAAATTTAATGCTCATCAGCTTTACGAGCTGGAAAAAGTTAATAGAAACCAAAAGCCTGTGGTTGTCTGAAATCCCTACATCTTTAATCATTGCTGAGAAATAAATGAGCTTGAGATAAACCTGATATATCCCCGGGATGGTGGGATGTAATCAAATAACAAAGTGGTGGTGTGGGTGATCTCAGAAAAGGAAATACTTTTGCAGGCAAAGTTATCTATGGGGAGAAGGTAGTAACAGGGCCGATACCATGCGGATATTGTGTTGCAGAATTAAGTTTTCGCTATATTAGTCATTACCGCATACGAAGGTAAGGCGATAAGAACGGCAATAAAACTATAAACATGTAGAGTCAACCTAACCAAAAAAATGAAAAGAAGTGTATTGATAACCCTGTTATTATTAATGAGGATTAGTTCATTTGCCCAAACGCAATGCACTATCAAAGGAGAAGCAATAAATCGAGACAGCAAAGTTTTACTACTAAGAAAGTATTCAGAAAGTTTTCGGTCATTTGTCAATAACCCGACAATGATTTCTATTGAGAAAGGAAAATTCAATTACACATTTTTATATAACGACTTAGAAGCTTATGAATTGATATTCGAAGATGAGTTAGAAAAAGGCAATTGGGCACCGATTACATTTTTCCCAACGAACGGAATTGTGGAATTTAAACTTCACCCGCAGAATGAATGGGAACAGAATACAATAAGGGGTGGAGAATTGAATGCTGAACATGAAACGTATCAGTTAAGCAATAAAAAGATATTTGATAAACGGAGAAAGGAGCTAATGAGAATACATGATGATTTATCAAAAAAAGATGAATATGACAGTCATGAATACAAAGAATTGAGAAAGCAACTTAGGGCCACCGAATCAGATGACCCTGAAGTAAGAGCGCCCATTTATCAGAAAATGGACGAACTTCAAAAAACTCACGCCCGGTATACCGAAAAAGCAAAGCAATTATTTATTGATCCGTATGATTCTTTGCTAAAAGCTGAGCTTGTATGGAAATATGAATACATAAAACACAATACTTCTTTAGTTTCTTACAGTTTTCTTTGGAAGGACGTTGAAATGCAAATGAAGGACAACCCCCTTATCGCACAATTAGTAACAAGTGTATTTCCGCTTTACGAAAAGAAATATCCTGAACACGTTTACACAAAAATCGTGGGAACACAAGTGGCGGGATTACATACAATAAATGTTGGCAACAAATATATTGACATAAAAGCCCCCTCTGTGGATGGTGATACAATTCAACTTTCAAGCGTAATTAAAAATCATATTGCGTTGATTGATTTGTGGGGCTCGTGGTGTGGCCCTTGCATTGCCAAAACCAGGTTAGTTGTTCCCATATATGAACAGTACAAAGACAAAGGATTTAGAATAGTGGGAATCGCGAGAGAATTTAAAAATACTGACGCTGTAAAAAGACGGTTAAACAAAGAGCTATTTTCGTGGTTGAACTTAGTTGAGTTAGACGACAAACAAAATATTTGGAATTTATACGGCATAAGTAACGGGACAGGACTAATGGTTTTAGTTGACAAAGACGGAACCATATTATCAATTGACCCGAAACCAGAGGAGCTTGAAAAAATCCTACAACAAAAATTAAATTGATTAAACAGAAGCAAACGAGAAAAAGACTATGAGAAAAGTATTGATTTCGATTGTATTTATTGCTGGAATGATAATTACCTCTAAAGGACAAAATAACGCTTACGGGATAAGTATTGGACTTGGAAACGGAATCATTCTAAAAGAAGCATTAGACGGAGGGGCTTCGTATGACATAAACACAGGATTTTCAATTGGATTACTATACGGCAGAAAATTGAGCAATAAACTTCATTTGATGACA
Source organism: uncultured Ohtaekwangia sp. (assembly GCA_964574945.1). GTDB lineage: Bacteria > Bacteroidota > Bacteroidia > Cytophagales > Cyclobacteriaceae > ELB16-189. The sequence continues at coordinate 2,160 of CAZNRJ010000230.1, forward strand.
AGTGTAAACCTGTATGACAATAGCGTTACCGTAACGCCAAATTTTCATCCAGGCATTGACATGACACCCCAAACGTATGACGTACGATTGATTTATATTCCAGTGTTACTCAAAGTTGATTTATCTAACTATTTTTTCATTAACGGTGGGCTGATTGGTGACATTGACATTACAAAGGATAAATACATAACCAATCAATCAGGAATTGGAGCAACATTAGGAATTGGCACGGAATTTTCAATCAATAATAAATTTTCTATCCAATTAAATCCATATCTGAACTTTCACGGACTATTATTAACGAATATGGAGAATTATCCTGAACGAGTTTTTGATTCAGGAATAAAATTGAATTTGATAATAAAGAGATAAGGCACATGCGCCCAATACTGCGTGAAAAACGAGTTGGATAACCAGAATTAAGACTTTTTTCCTACCATAATCAGACCTTTTTCATACCGACAGATTTTTCATTCGATGAAATAGCCCAATAGTTTTGCGGCATGTTAAATTTAAATTTTTAAAAAATATGAAAGCAAGAACAGTTTATTTGATTGTTACCTTTTTGGCGGTTTCATTGACAGTTAAGGGACAAGAAGCGGTAAAAGAAAAATTAACGACCCAGCAAAACGAAATAAGGGAGAGTTTCGCGAGTGCAACAACAACACTGGATAGGAATTTCTTTTTAGAGAAGGACTCCAAAACGGAAGAAATGATTGTCGATATTCCGCCAAAATCTTCAAAATTTGATTTAAAAATTTTTAGTACCGTACTCAATGGAAAGTTGACGATTGAAATCTATGACCCTAAAGGAACGAAATTGGGAAATTATACAGTAGGGTTACAATCAAATTCAGAAAAAAAAACAACTGGACGTATTACGAAATATTTTAAACAACCTGTTTCTGGAGCATGGAAAATTAAAATTATACCGGAACAAGCGACAGGAGAAATATGGTCAGAAGTAATGATTTATGAATAGTTTTGTATATGGCATTTTATTTCAGAATTGTTTTTGTAATAGTATTTTTCAATATCATTATTCCGCTTTATGGACAAAAAACTAAAGGCTCTATTTCTGGAAAGCTATTGTTAGACAATTCGTGGAGTTCGACTATTTACCTTTCACATATCCCAACATTTGATGATATGTATGTAATGTCGAGCGAAATGATAATAGCCAAGACTGTCATAGATAGTCTTGGCTATTTCAAATTTGATATTAACTACTTACCCGTTGATGAAAATTTGTTTCGTTTACACATTGTAAAGAAAGATGATTCACCTGCTACACTCATCATCGGAGGTAAAGACGAAAACCATTTGTTTTTAATGGCCAATCGTTTTTCAACTATTCAACTAACAAGCAACTTATCTTATCCACCTTTCAAAAATGTAATTTTTGAGAATTCAAAAGAGAACATTGCCTTCCAACAGGTAACTCATCACTTTTTTAAAGCGGATAGCATAGCTTCGGAAAGTTCGGCTTCCAAACGATTACTCATCGAAAAGCAATTGGAAAAAGATTTATTTTTAATGGCAGATACATCAAAGTATTTTTTGGTTTCTCTCTATGCTATATATAAAAATAGATTTTCATCAAATTATTCTTCCAATGAAAACTTCTATACATCATATGTAAGAAAATGGAGTAACCAGAACAATGCATATTTCAATTCTTTCAAAAAACAATTACCTAATAACGCTTCCGGTAATTCAGCACTAATAATCGCTATTGTTTCAACAGGTATTTTAACACTTATTGGTTTCATTATTGGAAAATATGGTTTTAAAAAAACCAATAACATTGAAAAATTAAGTGTTCAAGAAAGAAAGATTTATGAAATGCTTCAACAAGGAGCAAGTAATCAAGAAATTTCAGACCAATTTAATATTGGATTGAGTACAGTAAAATCACATGTCAGTAGCATTTATTCAAAACTCAATGTCAAATCAAGAAAGGGAATTGTAAATATGAAATAACGAATGAGAAGTATTCCAATCCACAGAGGTGTACCACGAATGAAGGACGTGGATAGGTCCTTTCAATGTTGTATAGAAGATGGTAGTAGCCTGCATGCCCTAAGTTATTATTGGTCGCTGACCAACAACTTTTTAAAATAGAATTTGGTAAATGGAAATCCTTCATTAATCAGTGAAAATCCGGCTCGTTTTATTTCCCAACCAGCAATCCCTTCTCTTCTAAGGTTGATTTGATCTTTTTATGATTATCCCAAAACCTCTTTTTAATTTGGTCCATAGCCCTTTTGACTTCCGGGATATCCGTTACCGATTCAAGTAGCGGATCCTTATCACAGAACAAAACCAACCAATACATGTAATTTTCTTCCTGAGTAGCCAGCTTCATATACTCCACTACCTTTTTTGTGTCATGGCGATAGATATAATATGAGGCAAGGCCAAGTGATTTGTAAATCGATTTTTCGTTGTCGATATAGCGCTTATAACTTTCAACAAACTCTTCGGCTTTTTCTTTTTGGCCTGCTTTAGAATAGACATCACCAATATTTAAGTTTTCATGTACATATACATCAAGGTTTTGACGCTCCCGAATATTTACAAATTTTTTATAGTATTGATAAGCACCCTCATTATCCCCCAGGTAATAACTTAGCTTGCCTATATCTTGTAAAATGTCAAACCGGGTGGAGTCTTTGTTGAATTCCTTAATGAGCAGTTCACGGGTTTGATTTAAATCTCCATTTTTGGCATAAAGAATAAATGCCCTTAAATGCCTGGAAAATGGATTGTCAGGAAAGTATATCAGTGATTTATCAATGTATTTCAAGGCTTCATCAGTGAAGCCCGATTGCGCCAGTGCATTACTCAACCGTAAGTAGGTGTAACTTTTAGTGATGGAATCAGTAGAACCAATGTTAAGCCGTAAACCTTTTAGTGCATACTCCAGGTACTTGGTTGTGTTGGGTACGTAGCCTCCGTATAAATCGGCAAGTACGGCAATGATATCAGATGAGTTCGGATTGTATTCCAACCCCCGTTCAAGATAGGGTATCGCCAGCTCATGTTCTTTTCTTTGCATATAGTACACCGCCTTCGCCATCAAGCTCTCTGCATTCTTAGGGTCATATAGCAAAGCCTTGTCGGAATAGCCTCCAATCTCCGCGGTATATTTTTTATCAGCTTTAAAAATATCGATGTAATAATACGCAATAGCTGCATTCGCATAGGCCACTGCAAATTTGTTGTCGAGTTCAATTGCCTTGTTGAAAAATTCAACCGCTGATTCCAGATTGGTCCTATAGCTTAAGAGCTGCCTTCCTTTCAGGAAATAATCATAGGCCTCCATGTTTTCAGTTGGGATTTTTCCAAGTCGCTCGGCTTCTTCAGGGGTAATGATTGCCTGGATTTCTTCTGCAACGTCTTTGGCAATTTCTTGCTGCAAGGCAAAAATGTCTTTAGTTTCTCTTCGGTATTGTTTCGCCCACAAGTGTTTATCGTTAGGGCCGTCAATGAGCTGAACGTTCAATACAATCTGGTCACCCATTTTTTGTCCGCTGCCTTCTACAAAGTACATGACGTTTAACTCACTTGCCATTTCAGGAATGGACCGCGATGAATTTCTATACTTTTCCGTTGAGGTCCTGCTGATTACTTTTAAATCTTTTATCTGTTGAAGTTTATTGAGGGTGGATTCCATCAACCCATTGATGAGATAAATATTGGAAGAATCGTTGCTGTCATTTTTAAACGGAAGTACGGCAATTGATTTTTCGGCTTGATTTGATTTTACATTTGGCAACGACATGTAAAAAAATATAGCTGCTGCCAACACGATCAAACCAAGTGAACCAAGTATTATGAAGTTTCTTTTTCGGTGAGTGTTTTCCGTTACAGGAAGATTGCCAGGAATGGGTTCCGGGTTCTGGTTATCCCTTTTTCCAACTTCGCCCGGTGGATAGCCATAGTATTCGCGGAAGCATTTAATAAAGTAAGACGTGCTGCTGAACCCTACCTGGTGCGATACTTCCGAAACATTTAAGGAAGATTTCCGCAACAAATCCATTCCGCGCTTTAATCGCACCTGGCTGATCAATTGGCTCACCGATAGATTGGTTTCCTTCTTCACCTTGCGCAGCAGGTTCGAGCGGCTCATGTGCATTTTATCGGCAAGTTCGGAGACGCCAAACTGTTCATCGGCAATATTTTCCGCTACGATAGCCGTTAGCTTTCTGACAAAATCACTTTCCGATGGAGGTACAGCCGACATTTAAGGGTACTCAGTTTTTTGCCGAATTTCGACCATTTGCGTCATAGTTTATATTGTTTCGTCATAATTTATACTGCTTAATCGATTCTTGATGGTTTTGTGCGCATAGTTATTTAGCCCGGCCTCGATGTTCAGCCCACTTTTGCATCACTAAAATTTATAAACCATTTAACCAACTGATTATGAAAACAAGAATGA
>CAZNRJ010000231.1:0-6596 GCA_964574945.1 uncultured Ohtaekwangia sp.
TTTCGAAGCGCGTCACTGTCCCACGTTGCTGAACGAAATTAAGAAAACAAAACTTGATAGCAACAATGAACCCCAAGCTGGCATAAACATTTTGTGGCTGTTGCGCAACTACCATTTTGATATTGTATACATTTCGTGACCTTCGAATTCACTGAAATTTCAAAGGTTATTTTTTCTATAAATGTACAGTTTCTTAGTTGCGCAACAGCCACTTTTGTTGGCAGCTGCTGCTTTCAGCTCACTCTATATTGTGTCAAGCTCTGCTTCGACTTCAACTGAGTCATAGTCCAATGGTAATTCTCTTGGTTCTCTTTTATAAAATCCATCATCTTTTCTTAACTGTTCAATTATTGTCTTGACAAATGAATTACCTCTGTCGAAGAATAACTCATTACCATCATAAAAATTCATGGCAACAAGTCCATAATTGTCAATGAAGAAAAAATCTGCCTCTTCGTCAAATACCCCAGCAACGTCATAAACATATCTCTTGATGGTGATTTGTTCACCGTCAATTGAATAATTTTGAACGCCATCTAAAGTGCAAATTTCATTCCCGTGGTCATAAATAAGTATGGAGTCATTTTTCGTGTCTATTGTCACGGAATAGTCAAATATTGAATCCTTAATATTTTCGTTGTAGCCAAATTGTATTTTTACTGTTTTTCTCAGTTATTGTTATTTCTCCATTAATTTTTTCTTTTATCTCATCTGCTAGGTCGATTACTGTTATCTCAATTGGCTCCTTTTTAGTTCCCACGGATTTTGTCCCACAACTAGCAATCACTAACATTAAAATTGTCCAGGAGTGAAATCTTAATAATTTATCCATGTCTTTAAAGCGGTTCTGACTAACATCTAAATATAAGAAACAAATGTTCCTATATCCACTTATTGTATCACGTAATCACCCGCAAAATTTCAGAATCCAAATATCAAAATTATTTCCAGGCAGCCAGTATCACTCCCATAATCGTTAAGGCCACAATGCTATAGCCCGCGTTGATCAGGAATAATTTAAATGACCTGCGTTCAAACAAATAATGTGTTCCCACGAACGTGGCCACCCAACCGGCACCTGCTAAAAAGCCCCATAAGGCGCCCATAGCCGGATCGTTTTCAGGGCCCATAAACATAGCGAGGTTAATGGCAGAGATAAGGGCGAGAATAAAAGCAACGCCAAAAATCTTGGCCATGTTGCCGCCTTTCATACCTTCTTCGGTAAACCCGTTTTCTTTCATCCAGGCTTTTCCAAAAACAGCCGGTGAATACCAAAGGCCGCCAATCATAAAGGTAGAGAGGGCAGCTACAATAATTGCGAAGTAGTTAAGTTCCATACGGGTAGGGTTTAGGGTTAGTTAATTTGTAGTGTTATGTTAAGTATGAGTTGTCATTACCATTTTAAAAATTAACAGTTGACAATCCCGATAGCTATCGGAGCAATTGACAAGTCCTATGGCCAATTTTTTGTCAACTGTACCTTGTCAATTGTCAACTATAAGTCATCTCAAAAATACTCCAAGAGTATCTGTTATACCGGAATTTATTCCGGTATCTCGTTTTTTTGCACGGATTCCGAGATCGCGGATCGTTGTCCGCGATGACAAAGTATTTTTGAGATGATTTCTAAACATGTAACATTAGTTACTGTAAAAGAAACTGATCGCTCTATTCGCTTCTCGGCTTGAGAATATGTTTCAGTTGTCATCATACACATACAGGGAAAAGAATTAGTCGCACATTATCGCCTGTTACTGATTTGAAATTGCGAACTTTATACATACGAAATTTGCCAGCGATACCGAAACGGACAAAACCGTGACTGAACCGGACAAAAACAATCCTGCGGAAGAAGTAAAACTTAATGATGGCCTCATGCGGCTGATTGGCATTCCATTTTTCGGGATTGCCATCCCTCTATTGACTGGACTGTTCGGAACGTTACGCTGGACCGATGCCCGTTATTGGTTCGGCTATTTTTATTTTATTGTATTAGCCGCAGCTATCTGGCACGGCAACCGGTATTTGCTCTTTCGCACCCGCAAACGGTTTACCTGGTTTGATAAGCCCATCGAAAAATTAGTGTTGCTTTTCATGAACAACATCTTCTTTACCACACCGCTCACCATTGCATGGCTGTGCACATGGTATAATCTTGCCGGCTTTGATGGCATTAAATGGAATGTGATTCTGATTGTGGCTTTGGTAAATGTGATTTGCGTGCTGTTTGTTACTCATGTTTATGAAACTGTTTTTATGGTGAAGGAGCAGCAAAACGAGCAAGTAAAAAACTCAGAGCTTCAACGCGCCAAAGCCGAAGCTGAATTGGCCGCTTTGAAAAACCAGATCGATCCGCACTTTATGTTTAACTCATTGAATACGCTCACCCATCTTATTAAAGTGGATTCGGGCAAAGCATTGGAGTTTACGGAAAACTTAGCTGAAGTATATCGATATATTCTCAGCCAGAAAGATCAAACGCTTGTGTTGCTGGACGATGAGCTGGACTTTACCCGTAAATACACCGATCTGCTTCATTTGCGATTTGGCCATGCGCTGATCATCAAAAAGCAATTTAATGGTACTGCAGGAAAAGAGTTTTTGATTCCGCCCACTTCTGTTTTTGTAGCGTTTGAAAATGCCGTGAAGCATAACGAGATCAGCGAAAAGCTTCCCATGCAAATTGATATGGATGTGCAAGGCGATTGGTTGGTAATCACCAACTCCATTCGCGAACGCAACACGCGGGCTCACTCCAGCCGTATCGGGCTAAAGAACCTCGATGAGCGATTCAAATTAGTTACCGGCAAAGCCATTACTGCCACGCGCGGGCAAACTAAATTTATTGTTCAACTGCCACTCATTCCTATCAACAGTTAAGTATGAATGTAATTATTATTGAAGACGAACTTCCTGCGCGTGCCAAACTAATCTCGATGCTTCAATCCATCGATCCTGCCATTCGTATAGTTGCAGAATTGGGAAGTGTAAAGGAATCTTTAGACTGGTTGCAATCCAACACATAACCCAACCTTGCCTTTTTTGATATTCAACTTTCGGATGACCACTCTTTTGAAATTTTCAGGAGGCACTCCGTTCGGTTTCCGGTCATCTTCACCACCGCCTATGACAAATACATGCTGGAAAGTTTTGAGTTTAACTCAATCGACTATTTGCTTAAACCCATTACCGAAACAAAATTGAAACGGTCGCTTGATAAAGTTCAGAAGCTGGAGCAGCATTTTGTTCACGGCAATATTCTAAAACTGATTCAGCAACCTAATCCTGCCAAAGGAAGAATTGTGGCACGCAAGGGTACCGAGTTTGTAGCGCTTACGCTGGACGAAGTCGCTTACTTTTTTACGGATCACAAGATTGTATTCGTGCGCGACTACACAGGCCGGCAAATGATTGTTGAAAAAAACCTTTCTGAACTGGAACGCGAACTGCCCAGCGAATTTTTTCGGCTCAACCGAAAATTTATTGCCCATCAAAAAGCAATCGACCGGTTTAAACCCGATAATGGTAAGATTCAAATCTTTTTAAAGCCAGAAATAAAAGAGATCGTACACGTAAGCAAAGAATCGGCACCGGACTTTAAGAAGTGGATCGGAAATTAAAATCCATCATCCTTCGGTTCCCACAATTCAATTTTATTCCCTTCCGGATCCATAATCCATCCAAACTTGCCGTAGGAATATTCCTGCATCTCACCCACAATCGTAACTCCTTCTTCCTTCAATACTTTTAACAACTCTACTAAATTTTCAACCCGGTAGTTGAACATAAATTGTTTTTCGCTCGGCTCAAAATATTTTGTATCCCCTGCAAAAGGGCTCCACGCAGTAAGCGCAGGTTCTTTCGCTTCTTTATTTTCCGGATCAATCCATCGAAACGATGCGCCATACTCGTCAACCGGTAACCCTAAATGCTTACCATACCACTCTTTGATTTTTTTGGGGTCGTTTGTTTTAAAAAACACTCCGCCCAGTCCTGTTACCCGTTTCATAATTACTTTTTCTTTGGTCTGCCCATTATACTTTCTTCATACATTGAAATCCATTGTTTGGGGGTCAGCTTCGAGGCCAACGCACCAATTAATTTAACTGGTACATCTTCCGGTTTTTTAAACCGGATACAGGATTTCCCCATATCTAATTTTTTACCTGATACCTTCTTCCACTCTTTCACAAACCAATCGTGCAGTGCGCCTTCATATACAGCCATGTGATATACCGCAATGTGATTTTTTTGCGAGGCGATGCTCATAAAAGGCAGAGCATCTTTGGGATTGGTATGGTAACCAGCCGGGTAAAGCTTATGCGGCACTACATAGCTGATCATTCCATACTGCATCGTCTCTTCAAAACCCCTGGGAAGGTTTTTCTTAATTTCCTTTCGCAACGCAGCAATAATCTCTGCCCGGTCATCCGGCAGGGTCGCGATGTATTCGTCAGCGGTTTTGGCTTTAGATTGCATACTTGTCAGATGTGTTGATCAAACAGAATTGTGTTTCCATCTGGGTCGGTAAGCATCATGCTACCCGGCCCTTTCGTTTTCTCATCCGCCTCGGTTGTTAATTTAATGCCATTCGCTTTAAGGTGACGCTGAATTTCCCGCACATCATTAAATGTTTCCATCGTTTTGGCGTTTTCATCCCACCCCGGATTAAAGGTTAAAATATTTCCTTTAAACATTCCCTGGAAGAGACCGATGAGTGCGTTCTCATTTTTCATAATGAGATAATTTTTATCTAAGCCACCTCCAAAAACAGTAAAGCCCAGCGTTTCGTAAAACTTCTTTGAAGCTGAAAGGTCCTTGACACTTAAGCTTATTGAAAATGCCCCCAATTTCATGTTTTCTTTTTCGTTTGTTTTAACGATTTCATGTCCTGCGAAACCTAAGCAAAATGAGGCTGCCAGTGCTGCGAGTATTAAGGTTGTCTTTTTCATTTTTAGCTACAGTTATTGTGTTATGTGATTTTGGTTGTTCTCTGAATTTGGGAAGATCATATTAGAAGTTTATAATAACGAAGATAAGAGTTTCCCGCTAACTCAGGAGTGTTTAGTGCGATATCTCACATAACAAACAGTCGCTACGTAGAATTGGGTGAATATTGAGTAAGCTTTATGGAACCTGATACCGGAGCAGTTCCATACTGATTTTTTTCCAATTTCGTTAGTTCATAAGAGCTGACTGTTTAAAAAAGAACACCAACGGTGTTCTTTTTTATCTGCAAAGAAATTCATATAAAACAGGCTAAGCTGTATTAGCCCCGGAAACCTCCATAGCAAAAATTGTTGAACCTTGTATTTCGCCCTTGCAAATAAGGGCAGTTATTCTGACATTGAAGATGATTGTATTATCAATCCAATTTTCTGCATGAAAAAGATATCTATACTTCTATTCTATTGCTTTACCTTTTTATACGCCAATGGGCAATTAAATAATAAGATAGGTCAATATTTTGATGTGGAAGGAGAAAGTATCGAAGGATATTATGACCTTGACTATCAACCAGAAAAGCCATTTGAATTTATATATAATATTGGTATCGATTTCTCTCCCGGATATTATTATACTTCAGATGCTAAGAAGACTATAGGATTTATCAAATATCTTCAAAATAATTCCGATTTTAAGTTTAAGTCTTCTTTAGAAGAAAAAGCCATTACGATAAAAGCAAGTCAGAGTATTGGGTTTGTTATCGGGTTAGATTCGTTTACAACCATAAACTATAGTGATATTATTGGTCGTAATAAAATGCCTTTTACCCACATTCAACTCTTTGCCGAAGTAATAGAAAAGACGAGCACACTTACATTTTACAAGCAGTTTAATACGAATTCATCTGCATCTGGGGTTCTCTATTATGTGAAGACAGATACCTCTAAGAGATACTTTCTATTTCCTCATAAGAAAGATGATTTTAAAGATATGGCCATCAAAATATTTGGCAATTCTGAAACCATTACAAAAGGAATTAAATCAGGAAAATACGCACAGGAAGATTTGTTGAACATTATTAAACTTTACAAAAATAGCATCCTTTTAGAAACGCAAGAGAAAATATTTTTCAATTCTTCATTCAATGAAACCAGGTATTCTAAAGAAAGTATTTACTATGGTAAAGTAGAGTCATTCAATGATTATACTTGTAAAATCGTTTATTTTGATAATACAGACTTAAAACTTTATGAGGGAGAGTTTTCTTCATTCAGACCATTAATAAAAGAAGGAACATTTATTTATTACTTTCCAAACGGATCAATTCGGAAAAAAATATTCTTTGAGAAGGATAAACCTATAAGTGGAATTACCTATCACAGCAATGGAATAAAACATCAAGAATTTACTTTTATTTCTGGTGTTAAAACATTTAAATCAGTTTCTGATATCACAGGCCGGCAACTACTAAATAATGAGGGAGAAGGTGAAGAATCAATTTACGACACCTTGAACAATAGGGAATTGACATATAAATACACCAAATACAAGTTATCTGATGCCTATTTTATTGATGACAACCAAACTAAAATTCATCAGTATTGTCAGAATAATATAAAGTTTAATATGTTCAATGAACTACAAAGAAA
>CAZNRJ010000232.1:0-6591 GCA_964574945.1 uncultured Ohtaekwangia sp.
ACCGCCAACAATCAGGGTTGAATCATCCAGCAGGTAGCGAAAGAGTTTCCGGTCGGTATCCTTCATTCCTTTTGTTCCCACCCGCCTTACTGCACCGCTTGTTCCTAATGTAATGGTGAGATCACCTTCATTCATGGCGCTACTGCCTAATTGAGCGAGGCAGCCATCACTGGCTCCCATAAAAATGGGAACGTTTACTAATCTTGAATTAAGATTTTTATCAGGATTAACTTTAACAAAAAAATCCGCACCAACAGGTTTGGAAAGTTTTTCGGTTGATAGTCCGGTTAATTCTAATGCCTCATCCGACCAGGCTAATGCCTGGATATCAAACATTCCGGTGGCAGAGGCAATGGAATAATCCACCACAAACTCACCGCACAATTGATGGACGACATACTCCTTGATCGAAATAAATTTACAGGCTTGTTGAATGAGTGGGGGATTATGCTCTTTCCACCAAAGCAACTTGCACAAAGGCGACATGGGGTGAATGGCGGTACCTGTCTGATCATGAAGTTTTTTACCTAACTCAGTATCTCTCAGTTTTTTTGCTTGCGCAGAACTTCGGGTATCGGCCCAAAGAAGTACGGGTGTCAATGGGTTTCCTTCCCGATCAACAGCCAAGAGACTATGCATGGCACAGCTAAAGCACGCACCCACAAGGTTAAAACCGGAAGAAACAGTATCTAAAACCTGGTCAATGCCTCCTTGCACCGCAGCAAAAATTTGCTTCACATCCTGTTCGGCATATCCGGGACCTGGATATTGCGTGGTATAAAATTCCTGATGCGATTTCAGTACTTCTCCATTGGCAAGAACGGCCAGGACTTTTGTGCTTGTTGTTCCAATATCGATGGCTAAAACAAAGGGAGTCAAATTGATTCGGGTAACGAATCAGAAAAATAGCCAAACCAACTGATTAATTAAAGCGGGATTATCGCTTAAGGAACTTGTAGGTACTTTTGAAATTCGATTGTTCGTCCTGTACGGAAACAAAATAGTAGCCGGTAGTAAGGTCTTTCACGCGAATTCGAATTTCGTGCTCATCCATTACTTCCGATTCTAATTCAATGGCATTGCCAAGGATGTTGTGAAAGGATAACTTAACCTTTTTTGCATGCGGAGCTTCAAATTTTAAGCTCACAAATTCCGTGGCAGGGTTTGGATATACTTGAATAGACTTAACCGGATCAGGGCGACCTGCGAAAAAAGCCTCGTCTTTACCTTGTGCAAATCCAAGTTGGACCGTCAAGATAAGGGCAAATACAATATATAAGGCTTTTCTTAGGTTCATGTTGTACTGTGTACGTGCATTTATACCGGTTAGATGCAAGATGCAGGCCAAAAGTTTAAAATGTTTGAAAATAAGTATACTAAATGCCCTCTTAGGTCGTTCAGGGAGGCTTTTAGAATTCAGGCGTTATTCAATTTTTTTAAAAGCAGCTGGCAAAAAATCAATGATATCCCCGGCTATCAGGGAGTTTTGCCCTTTCTCCCTTACGGCCAAATCTCCGGCCAAACCATGAAGATAAGCCCCTATGATGGCTGCATCAGTGGCAGAATAAGATTGAGCCAGCAAACCTGTCAGGATGCCTGTCAAAACATCGCCACTTCCACCCGTTGCCATACCGGGATTACCCGTTGCGTTGAAGATCAGTTTCTTATCGGGTGTGGCGATGACTGTATATGCCCCTTTTAAAATGACAACCGATTGAATGCGAACCGCAAAGTCTTTTAACTTTTCGAGTTTATCAAAGTCATTGCTCCATGTACCCACCAGCCTTTCAAATTCACCGGGGTGGGGAGTTAAAATACTTCCTTTCGGGATTAGGGTGAGAAGTTTTGGATTAGCTGACAGGATGTTTAATGCATCTGCATCAAGTACGATTGGTTTTTTAAAACTGGTTAATAGATACTCTAATGCATTTACAGTTTCAGGGGCTTGTCCTAACCCCGGGCCAATTCCAATAGTTGTATAAAAATTTTCAATCTCCCGGCCCGAAAAAAAATCAGGTGACTGATCAACAGTAGCCATTGCTTCGGGCACAGCCGTTTGAATGATGGTATATCCGGATTGAGGTACATGGGCAGTTAAAAGTCCTAACCCCGAACGCAACGCGGAGCGTGCCGCTAAAATACACGCACCCATTTTACCTGTCGAACCCGCAATCAACAAAGCGTGACCAAACTTCCCTTTATGATCGAACCGCGAGCGAGGTTTTAAAATTTTCTTTACAGACTTAAGCGTAGTGAGTGAATTATCGGATTCGATTTCCCTTACGTATTTTTTATGAAGACCAATATCAACTACATGCCATTCCCCAGCAATTTGATAATTCTCAGGTTGCAGAAATGCAAGCTTTGGAACCTGGAATGTAACGGTATGATTTGCTTTAAGGATAGTTCCGGATGAGGGTTGATCGATCAGCAATCCGGAAGGTACGTCAATAGCAATTTTAACTTTCGGAGAACGGTTCAAACAATCAATTACTTTCGCATAGATTCCCTCCGGTGGGCGGTTCAATCCCGATCCAATGATCGCATCAATAAGAATGGTACGATCTGCAAACAATTCACAGTCTGCATCCGTAGTTATTTCTGAAACTGAAATCTTAGAGTCTAATTTTTTAAGGTTGGCCGAAAAATCATTCGTTTCAATTACTGATCCCCGCACAATCCAAACCTTAACGGGATAATTCCAATCGTTTAGCAGTCGTGCAATGCCTAACCCATCGCCTCCATTGTTACCGGTGCCGCATACAATTCCAATTTTATTGCCGGCATCAAAGCGTTCCACAAACCAGGTGACAAACGCATGACAGGCACGCTCCATTAAATTAATGGAAGCAATAGGTTCGTGCTCAATCGTAAATTGATCCCACTCTTTGATTTGATTGGAATTTAGTATTTTTATCATTGGTACTAAATTACATCAATTCGCTTTATGTTTTCAAAATACCCGATCATATTGCTTGTAATCCTGCTGGCAGTTATTGATGTAAATGCCCAGTTAGATTCCGCAGCGCTTCGTGCTGCTTATGAAAAAGAGGTAATCTATTTCAGCGGTGGTAAGTACATAAAGAATAATACAAAATATAAGTTCCGGAATTTGAAAACCGAATTCCAGCCAAATACCGAAGCATTTCATCAATTTAAAATGTATGAGGCGCATTCAAAAAGAGCCGGGTACTTGTTACTCACCACAGTAGTACTTTATATTGGCGGGATAGTTGTTTCGCAATATGATGAAAATGTAGCAACAGGTATGCTGGTCGCTTCAACCATACCGCTTGTATTTTCTATTAGTGTTGGAATAAAAGCCGATAAGAAACTAAAGAAAGCGGTTTGGCTTCGAAACAGGGATGTTCTGCTTCAGAAGCACTAACGATCTACTTCCCCCAACACAATATCAATGGAGCCTAAGATGGCAATTAAATCTGCTATCAAAACTCCACGAGTAATTTCCGGCAAGATGGAAAGGTTTACAAAGGAGCATGCACGCGCTTTGCAGCGAAACGGAATATCGCTCTTGCCATCCGCACGAAAGAAATAACCTAATTCGCCTTTCGGGTTTTCTGCACGAATATATAACTCCTGTGCTTTGGGCCTTATTTTTTTTGGAACCATCGCCTGCGGATCAAACTCACGGGTTCGTTTATGTTCGCCTTCCAATTTGTTCAAGCATTGCTCCATGATACGCAGCGATTCATGAATTTCCTTCACGCGCACCCAACTGCGATCCCAACAATCACCCACCGCACCCATCTTTCCTTCTCCCATAGGGATTTCAAATTCCAGTTCGGGGTAAACCGAATAGCCATCCACTCTTCGTAAATCAAAACGCAACCCGGAAGCCCGCAACATCGGGCCGGTTATTCCACTGTTGATGGCAAGATTAAGAGGCAGTACTCCCACATTGGCTGTGCGGTCTATAAAAATTTTATTGTCGATAAGGATCGTTTCGAGTTCAGCTACTTTCGGCTTGAAGTAAGCAATAAACTCACGGCACCGTTTCTCAAAGCCAACGGGTAAATCATAAAACAACCCGCCAATCCAAATGTAATTGTATAGCATCCGTGCGCCACTCGCCCACTCCAGTAACCTTAGAATATGCTCGCGATCACGCATGATCCAAAAGAAAGGGGTGAATGCCCCGAGATCCAGACCGTATGTTCCCACTGCAATCAGGTGCGATGCAATGCGATTCATTTCTGCCACCAGCACCCGGATGTACTCTACCCGTTTAGGGATTTGATCTGCAATGCCAAGCATACGCTCAACACCCATCGCATACGCATGCTCCGAATTCATGGCAGCCACGTAATCCATGCGATCGACAAACGGAATCACTTGATTGTATGGCAGGCTTTCTGCATGCTTTTCAAAACAACGGTGCAGGTAGCCAATATGGGGAACAACTTCCTTTATGATCTCACCATCCGACAAAACTTCCAATCGTAAAACTCCATGTGTGGAAGGATGTTGTGGCCCGAGATTGATAATCATCTCCTCCGACTTAAGTTCACCCGTTTTGAACTTGTTCGGCTCGGAGTCGATCAGGTTATCTTCTTTATATAAATATTGAATTTTCAATGGATAATGGACAATTGATAATTAGTTTCTTCACCGTTTTGCTTTAGAAGTTTTAATTGAGGCAGTTAAAATTTTAATTAATTCAACACCTTTTTCAAGAAGTGGAACACCCATTTCTTTGCTAAGAATACTTGAATCAATTAGTAATCTAATCCAATATTGCGTTTCGTTTGCTTCTTTATTAGCAATTGAAAGTTTATGAATGAAGTCGGCTTTGGATTCTCCTTGATTAGCTTCTTCAACCAATGCGCCAATTGCAGTGCCACTTCGAAGCAATTGCTTGGATAATATAAATTCTTTTTCGGCTTGGAGCTCCCTACAGACTTTGATAATTTCCAAAGCAAAGGAATAACTCTTTTGTTTAAGTGGATTCCCTGACTTATTAATTGTCAATTGTTCATTTTCCATTGTCAATTAATCTAATATTCAATTTTTACGCCCCGATAATATTCTTCATGCTTATAATCTTTGCGCAATGGAAATCCTTTCCAATCGGCTGGCATTAAAATCCTTCTCAGGTCGGGATGATTTTTAAAAACAATTCCAAACATATCATACACTTCACGCTCCAGCCAGTTGGCTGATTTCCAAATAGAGTTAACACTTTCTACTTCCGGATTTTCGCGCGGCAAAATAACTTTCAGCGCAAGCGATTGATTAAACGGAATGGAATACAAATGATAAATCACTTCCATCGTTCCAGCTTCTGCACCATTGTCAATTCCCGTTATGCAGGATAGCATATCAAAATATGTAGCAGGGTTTTGGTGAAGCTGTTCACACACCGAAAGAAGAACTTCACTTTTTAGAACTACTCCAAAGGGCGTTGAATTCGGAATCTCTGACACTTCTTCTGCAGAGAATAATTGAATGAGTTTTATTAATTCTTGCTCCTTCTCAGACATGTTCTTTCTTAACAAGTTGTTCTATCGCGGTGGGCTTCACACGACTTTCATTGCGGATTTTTTCATGCAGCTTCAGGATTCCCCCAATCAAGGCTTCCGGTCGTGGTGGGCAGCCCGGCACATACACATCTACAGGAATGATTCGGTCCACGCCTTTCACCACATGATATCCGTGCTGCCAATACGGTCCGCCACAATTGGAACACGAGCCCATTGAAATGACATACCGCGGCTCCGACATCTGCTCATATAATTGTTTGATGCGATCGGCCATCTTAAAGGTTACCGTGCCCGATACAATCATCACATCAGATTGGCGCGGTGAAGCACGGGGCACCATTCCAAACCGATCCATATCGTAGACTGTACTTCCGGTACTCATAAATTCAATCGCGCAACATGCCAATCCAAAAGTCATCGGGAATAAAGAGGATAAGCGCGACCAGTTTAGCAAGTCATCCACTTTCGTGATGATTACGCCTCCATTCTCAAACTGCTGATCTAATAATCCCTTCATAGAGAATCTCCTCCCGCTTTATGACTTTTATACTTCTCGTTAATGCCGGTGTACAATTGATCCGGCACAGGGGATACAACATCTTTCGTGCGTGGTTCTGACTTCACCCAATCTAAGTGGCCCATTTTCCATGCGTATGCCAGTCCGAGCACCAAGACAAAAATAAAAATCAGCATTTCGGTAAACGCATACCAGCCCCACATTCCATCTGTCTGCGAAATTAATTCTGCATTGGCAAACACCACCGACCACGGAAAAAGAAAAACAACTTCTACTTCAAACAAAATAAAAACCAATGCCAGCACATAGAATCGTAGATTAAATTGTATCCACGCAGTGCCTTGCGGAGTTTCACCACTTTCATAAGAAGCAAGCTTTTGTGCATTGGGGCGGCTGGGCCGGATTAATCCCGAAACTAATAATGCAGAAACAACAAAGAACACTCCGCCCAGGATGAACAATAAAATTTGGGAAAGGATAGGAGTTGGTTCTGCAGTCATTCAGAACCAAAGATACACAGGCTGGATGGTATTACCTTAGCACTATAATTGAAAAGTAGAGGCAGTTGAAAAC
>CAZNRJ010000233.1:0-4151 GCA_964574945.1 uncultured Ohtaekwangia sp.
GTGCCGTATCCAAAATACCGGCCATACCCATTACCCGGGTGCGCGGCAATTTTGAAGTGATGTGCGCCTGGTACGTCATTACATCCAATGGGTTACTCACCACAATGATGATTGCATCGGGCGAGTGCTTCACCACATTTTCAGTAACTGATTTTACAATACCAGCATTGGTTGTAATCAAGTCATCGCGGGTCATGCCCGGTTTGCGCGGCAACCCCGATGTTATCACTACAACCTCGGAGCCGGACGTTTTGGAATAATCGTTCGTAGAACCAATGGTGCGGCTATCATATAAATTGATCGGGGCTTTCTGCCAAATATCAAGCGCCTTGCCCTCAGCAAAACCTTCGCGGATATCAACTAAAACTATCTCATTGGCAATTTCCTTGTATGCCAGGACATCAGCACAGGTGGCACCTACGTTACCAGCACCTACTACGGTTACTTTCATTGTAATTTTCTTTAAAATTTGCAGCAATTTATGAAGGTTTAAATAAAGAAAAAGAGATTCTCCTTTTATTGAATCAAAAAACGGATGCCGGATACCAGATTTTTGATAATAGCTGGAAAGGAGTTGTCGTGAACTAACCTGGTTTTCGTACCGGGCATCCAGTATCAAGAATCCAGACCGGGTTTTTTATCCTTCAAAACCTTGAATAACTTGCTGTTCATGTCAATTGAACTTAAAGTTGTTAATACAAAAAGTCAGCTTAGCGAATACATTTTCCTGCCTCAGAAAATCTATTCTAACCATCCCAACTGGGTGCCTCCTATTTACATGGATGAATGGGCTTTCCACAATCCAAAGAAAAACAGTGCGTTATCTTACTCTGAAGTTATCCGGCTAATCGCCTACCAAAATAATTCTCCTGTTGGACGTGTGATGGGCATCATTAACAAAAGGTATAATGAACTGCATGGATTGAAAAATGTCAGCTTTTTTAATCTGGATTGTATTGATGATGCCAACACATCGCATGCATTAATCGGATTCATTGAGAAGTGGGGGAAGGAAAAGGGAATGAATAAAATAATTGGTCCTTATGGATTCTCTGATAAAGATCCACAGGGCTTACAGATCGAAGGCTTTGAAAATCTTCCCGTCATTATAACGCCAACTAATCCTGCCTATCTCAGGCAACTTGTAGAAGCAGATGGCTATAAGAAAGAGATTGATTGTGTTTCGTACACGTTAAAAGTACCTGCCACGATGCCCACAGTTTATGAAAAAATTGCCGAACGCGTTGCACGAAATACCAACATTCAACTTATCGAATTTAAGAGTAAGAAAGAATTGAAGCCACATATATTACCCGCTCTCCGCCTCATGAATGAGGCCTATGCGCATCTCTATGGATTCTCATCAATGACTGAAGCTGAGATGCAAAACCTGGCCGATCAATATCTTTTTGTGTTGGACCCTGAGTTTGTAAAAGTGATTCAAACAAGCAAAGGAGAAACTGTAGCATTTGGTGTGGGTATGCCGGATATCAGCAAGGGCATACAACGTGCTCACGGAAAATTATTTCCGTTTGGGTTCATTCACATTCTACGAGCCTCACGCAAAACAAACCAACTCAACTTAATGCTTGGGGCCATAAAGCAAGGCTTTCGCGGAATAGGAATAAATGTATTGCTGGGGAAATCTATGCTCTCGTCAGCACGAAAGCGCGGCTTCACAGTTATGGATAGTCATCTGATATTGGAAACAAATAAACCGATGAGATCGGAATTTGAAAAGGTAGGTGGAACGATTTACAAACGATACCGGGTCTATCAGAAGCAATTATAATTTTCAACTTACCCTGCTGATTTGAAAAGCAATAACCCGCTTCGTATGCTCCGTAATTTTAAAACGATTATCAACACGATAACCGGCTACCCATACAATCTCCCCATTTGATTCCAGTACCGTCACTGAATCTTTTTCGGCAACAGATATTTTCTGATCGATTAGAAAATCGCTGATCTTTTTATGATGCTCCATCCCCAACGGACAAAACGAATCGCCCGGCTTCCACTTTCGCCACACAAGAGGAAATATAAGTTTCTCAATATCAAAAGTGGCCTCATTCAAATCACCGGAAGGTTTGGTGTTGTTTGTTGTCCGGATTCCCATCTGCCAGAACCCCAATATTGCCAGGCTTTGCCCCTGCCCAATTGAAACTTCAGTCCAGGTATTATTAATGAGTGTTAACTCAAGAAAATCGCGGTCTATAATCAGCTTGTGAGAATGAGTGAGAAATTGTTTGCCAGACTGACCGTGGAGTGCTATCATAATATCCTCACAGGCAGAAAACCTGAAACCAAAATCTTTGATGCAATGCCATAGCCTTGCTGCTCCATCCGAAAATCCGAGACCACTCTTTTTGATTTTAATTATACCATTTTCGTTAAAGAGATTTTCCTTCTTCCATAGCTCAAGATCATTTTCCAATAAGGTAAATTCACTTTGAATTTTTGACAACGTTTCCTTAATCGTTTCCTCAAAGGAAGGATTCAGTTTTTTAAATGCCGGAACAACATGATGCCGGATAAAATTTCGCTGATAGTCATCCGTGGCATTGCTGCTGTCCTCGCGCCAGGTAATTTCATGCTGAGCCGCATAATTTTCAATATCTGTTCGGGTAGCAAACAACAAAGGCCGGATGAGGTTTCCGCTTTTCGCGGAGATGCCCGTCAAGCCTTCCAGCCCTGTACCGCGCGCCAGGTTGATAAGCACCGTCTCAATCGAATCATTCAAATGATGCGCGGTAACTATATATTGAAATCCGTTTTTATGGTGCAACTCATTAAACCATGCATAACGTAAATCGCGTGCAGCCATCTGGATGGATAGTTTGTTTTCGGTGGCATAATTATTGGTTTCAACACGCTGAGAAAAAAAAAGGAACCTTGTTTTGAATGCACCAATCTTGTACGAATTGCTCATCCCGGTCAGAATCTTCACCCCGCAACTGAAAATTGACATGGGCAATGCTAAACGAATAGTTACACGACTTAAACAAATGAGCCATCACCATCGAATCGTGGCCGCCACTTACTGCAAGCAGCAACCGGTCGGTTTCAGTCACATCCAATTCTTCAAGGTGCTTCAGGAATTTCTCTTTCACTATTCAAAGTTATTACTTCGTTCTCTACAAACATCTTACAAGCCATTGGGGCTATACTTCGTAGTACGCTGTAAATTTATCTATTTTTGAGCCTGTAATGACCCGCCTAACGTTAATAACCCTATTGCTATTTACAGTTTCTGCTTCATTTGCCCAGAAGCGGGTTAAGCTAAAGCAAGCTGATAACCTGATTGGAGGGGTTAAGGACGGCAAACGGTTCGACCGGGTAATTGGCAATGTGGTGTTTGTTCAGAATAAAACTACCATCTATTGCGATTCGGCTCACTTCTTCAGATCTGAAAATAAAATTGATGCCTTTGGGAAAATCCATATCACTGAGGGCGATTCAGTAGATGTTACTTCGCGCGGATTGTCTTATGATGGCGACAAAAAGATTGCCTACCTGCGCAAAAATGTTGTGTTCACCAAGCTTGGCATTGCGAAACTCTATACTGATTTCCTCGATTATGATCGGCCGAAAAATGAAGCACGGTATTTTAATGGCGGCAGGTTGGTTGACACCACCAATGTGCTGGTGAGCAAGAAGGGATATTACGATATCCGGACAAACCTGGCATCTTTTAAAAAAGAGGTTGTTGGCACAAATCCTGACTACACCCTAAAGTCGGATACGCTTCAATACAATTCGAAAACCAAAATTATTTATTTCCGCGACCTCACTACCATTACCGATAAAGAAGGTAGCGAAGCAGTATATAAAAGCGGATTCTATAATACCAACCAAAAAGTCTCCAACCTAAATATTGGCGTAATTGAAACTGCGGAATACAAGATCAAAGGCGATGAATATTTTATTGACGATGCGAAAAAATTGTATCGCGCCAAAGTGAAGGTGGTTATGACTTCCAAAGAAGAAAACATGATCATTTATGGCGATGATAGTTTTTATGACAAGAAAACAGGCATCTCAAAAGTGTATGGAAATGCTTATGTCGCAAAAATTGGTGATGACCTGGATACGCTTTTTATACGTGCCGATACCCTTGTCTCCATTGAAAGTAAAGACCCGAGGAAGAA
>CAZNRJ010000233.1:4161-4643 GCA_964574945.1 uncultured Ohtaekwangia sp.
CTGGCCTATAACCATGTGAAAATTTTTAGGGAAGACCTTCAGGGAGTGGCTGACTCATTGGTTTATCAGGCTTCTGATTCGACCATTCATTTTTTTAAAGAACCCATTTTATGGAGCGATGGGAATCAAATGACAGCCGATTCAATTTATATGATCCTTAAAAACAAAACTATTGACAAGTTGTACATGGTTGGAAATTCATTTGTGGCCTCACAGGATTCCCTCAAGAATTTCAATCAGATTAAAGGGCGCAGAATGATTGCTGATTTCGATGGAAGCCTGATCAATCATGTAATTGTGGAAGGAAATGGCGAGAGTATTTATTATGCATTGCAGGAAGAGGAAGTTGAGAAGGATGGCAAAAAATATCTCGTAACGTTTACTACCGGCATGAACAAAATGATCTGTAGTAACATGCGCATTAACTTCAGGGAAGGAAAAATAAACAATGTAACTGCCTATGTGATGCCCGATGCCTCCTT
>CAZNRJ010000233.1:4653-6587 GCA_964574945.1 uncultured Ohtaekwangia sp.
ACCACCCTTTGAAATCAAAGAAGCAGACAAAAAACTGAAGGGTTTTGTTTGGAAAGGAGAAAGCCGCCCAGCCCGTGCAGATGTCGTAAAAAACCAGCCCTAACGATTAAGAGTATTAAAAAATTGTGAATTCTATTATTTTTTTTTCAATTCTATAGGTAAGAAAAACATTTTATAATACCTTTTCACTTGAATTAGTGTATCTGGTTATGAAATCATGGGGTGCCATCATAGTACTATTGATGATCAGCCTTCCCGGGCTGACCCAGAATTTCGACCTTCTCGATAAGCAGGAGAACTTTCAGGCGGGTGTAGGGGAAACCCTGCGGATCCCGTTAAAAATTAAGAATACCTCCGATAAACCCCAATTTTACATAATCAGGAAGGTCCAATCCGATCTTAGCTCTACCCAAAAAGGTTATTTCTGCTTAGATAAAAAGTGTTTAGAATCGTCAGTAAATGAATTTTCGAAACGCATAGAACCTGGCGAAACGATCGAACAATTGGTGTATATGATCGAAGGCGGCATGTTAAGTGGTCAAAATTCAATCCGGTTCCAGGTATCGCCAAAAGGCAACCCTCAGGAAATAATGGAATATGCTGTTTCAGTTGCAATCCATGAAAAAACCGAAAAACCAGTGCTCTTTCAGTCCAAAGAAATTACTATTCAGGATGTTTACCCAAATCCGGTTCAAGACCACGCATTTGTTGATTATCGCATCCACAATGAAGATGTGAAGGCCAAATTGATCATACACAACATTTTGGGTAAGCCGATGAATGAATTCGACCTTCCAGCCTCAGAAACCCGTGTTAAGCTCCAAACAGAAGAGTTTACATCCGGAATTTACTTTTATACCCTCTATTTAGACAATAACGGGGTGCTTACCCGGAAGCTGATCGTTAGAAAATAAAGCCCCGATTTTATCGTTTTCCGACCTAAACCTCAAATTGCTAATTTATCCCTCTATCGTATATTTGCAGGCTTAAATACCGGGTGACCTGAATATTTACATGTTTAGGTACACTTTTAAATTAAAACATGAGATTTAGCCTGTTAGCAACATTTGTAGCAATCGCCTTACTCACCTCCTGCAGTAAATTCAGGAGACTGGAGAAAAGTGAAGATTGGCGTGTGAAGTACGAAGCGGGGCTTACTTATTTCGCAAAGAAAGATTACTACCATGCGTCCATTCTGTTTGAATCTATTTTACCTATTGTGAGGGGATTGCCAGAAGGTGAAAAGGTGGAATTCAATCTTGCTTACTGCCAGTATTACGAAAAGCTATACTTGCTGGCTTCCGATCAGTTTAAAACTTTTTACGAAACATACGGGCGAAGTTCATTCGCGCAAGAAGCTAACTTCATGTACGCCTATTCGCTTTATGCATCTTCACCCGATCATAGTAAAGACCAGGGCAGCAGTATTGAGGCAATGGCAGCTATGCAGAACTTTCTAAACCGTTATCCGGGCAGTCAGTTTATGAATCAGGCCATTGAGGTGATTACAGTTAGTCAGCAAAAGCTTGAACAGAAAGGATTTGAAAATGCACGTCAGTATATAAAGCTTAGGATGTATGGCGCTGCAGTGGTCGCTTTCGATAATTTCAAAAAGAATTTTCCTGATTCAAAATACCTTGAAGAAGCAGCCTATTTAAAAGTTGAGGCAGAATTTGAGCTGGCTAAAGTGAGTATACCCACTAAGCAGTTGGATCGCTACACAACCACCGTTGAGTTCTATAAAGAATTGGTAGATAATTTTCCAAACAGTCCGTTTCTAAAAGATGCTCAACGTTTCTACTCAGAAAGTTTGTCACAAGTAAATAAGTTAAAAAATTATAAAATCTAAATTATGGCTATCCAACCTTCAATTGTAACCCGCGATGTTGATAAGATTGCAGCTCCAACAGGAAATCTTTATGAGTCTGTTGTAG
>CAZNRJ010000234.1:0-6566 GCA_964574945.1 uncultured Ohtaekwangia sp.
GGTAGCCATGATCATCGGTCTATCTGCATCCACTGCTTTGTTCCTTCCGGTATCAACACCACCCAACGCCATTGCCTACAGCACGGGTTATATCGAACAAAAAGATTTTAGAATAGGCGGCTTGGTTATCGGCCTGTTGGGTCCTGCCATAATCGTGATCTGGGTATTGCTCCTGTCACTTATAATAAAATGATAGTCAACATCCCTTTGGAAGACACGTTCCTGTACTAAATCAGGTGAAGAATGGGAAATAAAAAAACTGCGAATGAATAAATTCATTCGCAGTTTTTTTTGAAAGTTGATTGAATGGTTTTGTTTAATGGGTAAATGCAAACCCGACATTCAGTGAGAAGAAGCTTTGAGCAGATGGTAATTCATTCCCGGCTTTAAATCCCTGGTTGAATTTTCCGGAAACATATATGGAAGCACCATCATTCAGATTGTACAAAAATCCAGCTTCCGGTTGCATGGTAAAATTCCAGGCTTCCTGTTCAATCGTATACAAGTTCATATCTGTATTTCTACGGGTGTACATTACCCCAATTCCCAGCCCTGCAAACGGGTTCAGTCGTTCACCGGGTGAGAAATAATAAGATACACTGGCCAGCATGGGCACATGATTGCTATAGCGGAATTGCTTACCGGTTAATGTTTCAGTTCCAATAGTATATGTATCCTTAGCCATCTCTTCATAAAAAACATTCCAACTGATGGTAGTTCCTACCCCAATATTGGGAGTAACCAACTTTCGGTAATCAAAATTAAATCCACGGAAGCTCGGTTTGCTAATGAAATCCCCTAAGTCCCCTGTTCCAAAACCCATCGAATAACTAAAGGCAACAACATTGCCCTGCGCCTGTAGCGCTCCGATTGTGATAAGCCCAATGGCGAGTGTCAAAAATATCTTTTTCATAATGATGAGCATTAATTGGTTTTCAGGTAAGGAGATTGTGCAAAGGCATCATTGATAGCGGTTGTAACGCGATTGACATTATATGCGCCCGTATATAATCCATTCATTACGCTTAGCCATGCAGCTTGCGATTGATTGATCGGGCTGCCTGCACCCGCATTAGGATCAGCCATCGCGATAATGAGCGATCCGGTTGTATAACTGCTTACGGTATAATAAGGAGGATAGTACCAACCCCAATATCCACCGTACCAACCGCCATACCACCAGTCATACCAGTAGCTGTAAAAATAAGTAGTGGACTTGATGGCCGCTGGGGTTAACAAAAGATCCGGACTTGCGCTTATGTCAACTTTTGTCCATCCATACTTAGTTTGCATGTTGGCATCAATGGCCTGGAATATAGGTGTAGCAAACGCATCCTTCATGTACACATACGTAGTGTCACCATCTTTAATTTTAACGTCTACCACGATTTGGTCAGGCCTTGCATAGGTGCCTTTACTCTGAAAATCATAATTTTTATCATAAGTTGTGTACACAGCATCCAGCTCCTCTGCATATTCCGGACCTGCTGGATAACAGCCTGCTAATACCAGGAAAGGCAAAGCAGTAATTAGTATTTTTTTCATATCAATTGTTTTATTTATTGCCGCTAATATAGCTTAAAATTATTTTTTTGAAAAAGATGGCATCCAATGGGAATAAGAAGTTCCTCATTTTTTTGTCGAAAATGGGTCTTGCGCAGTACACCGTAAAGACCTGATTTTCAATGTAAAGGAGAATCCCGGATTGAAATAAAATCGATCCATCGATAATGCCATCCCGTGCTTTGCGTGAGACACTGATGCTTCATTGCTATTACCCGTGATTTATTCCTTCTCGCTAACATCAGGATCATCAATGTTAGCGTTACAGTAATGCCAAGAACGAAGCATTAGTCAGAGTGATTCAATCAGCTTATTATTGTAGAAAGAATAATTTCATGACCGAACGGGAACTGATAAAATTAGAGGCAACGATCCGATCTAAAATGGAGGATATTAAAAAACAACGCGTGAGCCTTAAGGATTCGGGTATGGGTGGGTTAATGAATTCATTAAAGAAAGCGGATGAAGCCCTTTATGAAAAGATTCTTCCGGAGTATAAAAGAATAGCAGCGGAGTATAGCATTTTCAAGTAGCCTTTAGGTAACCTTAATCGAACACATACATGTAAGGGCTGCTGTTACTGTTCTTGTCAAGAAATTACTTTTCCTTTTTTATATCCATCGGACAACACCCGGTGGAAGCTTTACGAACGGAATAAGTAAAGCCGAAATGCCGCATGGCAGGGTGGAGGTGTTAAAGTATGAATAATCTATGTCAATTGCATTCAAGCCTCCATCAAAAACTGGTGAGCCGGAATCAATTCGATTTTTCTATTGTCAAGGCGCAAAACATCACGTTGTCCCTGTGTGACGATGATCCCGGTTTTCAATCCAAAAAATTCCATTGCTTCCAGCAGGCCGCGTGTTTCGCGTTCTTTGTTTTCGTTATGAAGGTGTTGACAAACCTGCATCGCCATTTTGCATTTTCCTTTTTCGAATACTATAAAATCGCACTCGGTTTTTTCACGGAAGTAGGAAAGGTCATAATTCTTTTTCCGCAAGTATAAATACACGATATTTTCAAGGAGCCTCCCCTTATCCTTGCTGAAGCTTAAACTGTTGGCATTGATCATGCCCGTATCCACGGCATACACCTTGCGGGGATTGATTGCCCGGTTTTTAGCCGACCAACTGAATCGCGTAAGAAAGAATAAGAGGTAGCTATCCGCCAGCCAGGTAAGGTAGTCGGATACTGTGTTGGCCGATCCTACCCGGAACGATTTACGCAAGCTGTTGTAGGTAAATTCCTTGCCAACATTGGAAAGCAGGAAGAGGGTGATATCCATTAATGTATTGGTGTTCTTGATGCCGTAGCGTATGGCAATATCTCTCGATACAATGTCTCTCAGCAGCGTGTGCAGTATCTCTTCATTTCGGTCGCGGAGGTATTCAGGAAAGCCACCATGCTGAAGATAGTCCTCAAAGGATGAAGGCGTATTTCTTGATTTGGTGTACAACAAAAATTCAGGATAGGAAAAGGGGAATAGTTCATGCCGGAGATGCCTGCCGGTGAGCCTCGTACCAAGTTCTTTACTTAGCAACGAGGCGTTTGAGCCTGTAATAAAAACCTTTTTGCCCCGGTCGTGTAGTTGGCGCACATAAATTTCCCAGGAAGGAACGTTCTGAATCTCATCAAAGAAATACGTTTTCGTTTGGGCACCGATCACGTCATCGAGTTTTTCAAAATCCCCGACTTCAAAATCGTGCACACGAGGGTCTTCAAAATTAAAATAGCCCGTGTCTCCACGATAGTGACGCTTAATCTGGTCCATCAGGGTGCTTTTGCCGCACCTGCGTATACCGGAAATTACTTCCACGTGATTACTTTTGGCCGGGGCGGGGTAATCGCGGGCGATGAATGATTTCACCGGTTTTATGAAATCCTGCTGCAGCCTATAGGCTATTTCCAGTTCTGATTTTAATACCATGTGTGCAGGGATAGTTTATGTTGTAAATATAAGAAAGTTTATATTGCGAATATTAACTATCTAAGAGTGGGGTTAAGGAGTAAAGACACCTCAGCGTATCACACGCCTCATTGTTCCAACACGAAACACTGCCACTGTTTCATTTCGGAACACTCCGTTTTACGGGCTTTGATTTTGAGCTATAAATAGAGAAATTTCATTTGGCGTGATGATAGCGACTAAAAATTGCCAATAGGCAATTGACAGTTGACAATGTTTGAATTTATTGTCAATTGCCCGTTGTCAATTGTCAACTTATAAAAAGGCTTAAAAATTAAGACTATGCTCATCAACTACCTCAAACTCTCCCTCCGCCTGATGGTGCGAAATCCGTTTTTCACATTCATTAATATTTCCGGTTTGGGTGTGGGGTTCGCTGCTTTTTTTGCATTGTGGAATTATTCTGTCAGCGAGCTAAAGTCAGATCAATATCACAAAGATTTCGAACGAATTGCCCGTGTGGGTGGCTATTGGAAATGGACGGATGGTCCGGGTACAGACTCGGCCTATGTAACCTTTAGTTTTACCAAATCGGATATCGTAGTTCGCGCCAAGGAAGATTTTCCTGAAGTGGAAGATTATACGCGCATACACACGCAGCAATTTTTTGACGACATCATGGGATCGTTGGTGCCACATGGCAGAAGGGTCGCCTTATCAACAATTGGTCATGCGACTGACGAGAAAATTTTTAAGGAAGAAAAAATAATTTATGCGGATCAAAACCTATTCAATTTCTTTTCTATTCCACTCATCCTGGGTAATGCAAAAGATGTTCTGGCCGAGGGTGGCTCGGTGGTACTTTCGGAAAGCCAGGCAATAAAATATTTTGATAAAGCCAACCCGGTCGGAGAATTACTTAAACTGAACGATACACTCACACTAAAAGTAACCGGTGTCTTCAAAGATCTTCCTCATTATACCCATTTGAATTTCAATACGGTTATTTCGAACAAGCCTTATTTAACACAATGGGCAACAGCGTATTTTGCTCCGACCCACAGCTTTGTAAAATTAAAACCAGGAAGTTCGTTTGTTGATTTTGAAAATAAAATCAACAACCGGAAAAAAGAATACTGGTCGGCTGTTCTGATCAACAAACCCAATACCGACATTGATTTGTTTGTTCAGCCTTTGAAGGACATTGCATTCAGCCCGTCATTTACCGGAGATGACTTTACACCACGGTCAAAGCCGCTGCTCACCACATTTGCGATTGTCTCCATTATCATATTGGCGATGGCGTGGATCAATTACATCAATTTATGGATTGCACGAAATGAAAAGAGGGAGAAAGAGCTGGCTACCCGCAAAATCAATGGCGCGGGTGGTAAAGATTTTGTCATTCAATTCCTGACAGAATCAAGCCTGATCAATTTGCTGGCAATGCTTGTTGCCTTCACTTTGCTACAATTTTCACGTACTCCCTTCAAGACATTCTTTAATATTCAGATCGATGACGTCTCTGGCCTGGATGCGAGAGCAATACTGATTGGCGTTGTAGTAATCATGGCAAGTATCGGAATAACGAGTTTATACCCGGCTCTGGTCGCTCGCAGCAATCGGCCACTTTCTTTGTTCAAAAAGTCATCAGCTTCGGGATCGAAAAATATTTTTTCTTCGGGGCTCGTGATCATCCAATACACCGCAGCTATCGCATTGATGTTGTGGTCGTCTATTGTTTATCTGGAATTGAATCATATTCTGAATCATGATCTGGGATTGGATCGTGATAATGTATTGGTGGTTGAGGTTCCCTCTAAAAAGGATGGTCAATACATTCATGATCTGGAACATTTGGCCAACCAACTATCCACTCACCCGTCCATTCGCCAGGTTACCTACAGTCGCTTTGTGCCAGGTGATCCGATTGGCGCTGCGAAGATCATGCGCATCCCGGGCAATCCTACACAAATCGGGTTCGACTACAATGGCGTGAACGAAAATTTTATTCCACTATTTAGCTTAAAATTATTAGCTGGAAGAAATTTTATCAGCGATGACAGAAGTGATGCAATCATCATCAGCGAAGTGGCTGCGAAGCGTTTGGGTTTTGAAAGTCCCGCAGCCGCAATTGGCGCAAGACTGGAAGTAGATGAGGGATTTAAGCAAACCCAGTGGCTGAACGTAGAAGTGGTCGGGGTTTTTGCAGACTATAGAACATACCCATTTTATGAAACTGCTAAGTCTGCATCCGGCTTTAAGAATGAATATGAAAGCCGTGGAGCTTTGCTCAGTTATAAAAACAAAACCTTTACTGATTTTCTTCCGGAACGAATAGCCATCAAAGTAAGACCGGTCGATCTGAATGAGTCAATTGCACTTGCTGAAAAAGAGTTCAGGGCATTGTTTCCAGGTGAGGTCTTTAGCTGGTTCTTCCTGGACGAGAGCATCAACAAAGTTTATGCAAACGAAAAATTATTGCGCAACCAGATTCTGCTGTTTGTCGGCCTCGCCATTGTTATTGCTTGCATCGGTTTTTTAGGAATGATTACACATAAAGTTATTTCCAAAACAAAGGAAATCGGGATACGCAAAATACTGGGAGCGGGCACGTCACACATCAGCAAAGTAATCCTTCAGCCTTCAGTCATTCAATTTGGCATTTCTGTTTTGATCGGTGTGCCTGCAGCGTGGTATTTAGGCCAACTGTACCTGCAAAAATTTTCTGAGCGTGTGGCGCTCCAGTGGTGGCACTATGCGCTGCCATTGTTAATTCTTGTGTTTATCCTGTTTTGCACTGTAGCCTCACTTGTTTGGAAAGCCGCCAAAAGCAACCCGGTGGAAGCATTGAAGTATGAATAGTTGCCTGTTTCCAGTCACCGGCAACAGGAACAATGAACTTTAAAAATTAAAACTATGCTCCTCAACTACCTCAAACTCTCCCTCCGCCTGCTGGCAAGAAATCCTTTCTTCACAGGCATTAATGTTATTGGACTGGCTATTGGCTTTGCTTCGTTCTATGCCTTGTGGGAATATGCCATCACCGAATTAAGAGCAGATCAGTATCACAAAGATTCAGATCGCATCGCAAGAA
>CAZNRJ010000235.1:0-3756 GCA_964574945.1 uncultured Ohtaekwangia sp.
GATTGGAATTCCTGCAGCTTATTACCTGACGCAACAGTACCTGGAGAAATATTCGGAACGGATCAGTTTGCAATGGTGGCACTTTGCCTTGCCGGTGGTGATTTTGGTTTTGATCATGTTGGGAACAGTTGCAATGGTGGTTTGGAAAGCCGCTAAAAGCAACCCGGTGGAGGCGCTGAAATATGAATGAACCGTCCAATTTCTAATGTGCTTATTTATTTTAACTTGCATCATGTACACTTTTGGAGATAATAACACAAATAAAGCCTATCTCAGAAAAACAGATGTTGTGCCTTGCGTTTCTATAAAACGCGAACTTCCGGAAGTGGTTAAGAAAGATTTTTTTACATGTAAGCCGAAATTTACTTAATTATAGTCATTATGGAAGCCATAGAAACCACAGCCCAATTTGATGAAGAAGGAAGACTAAAGGTTGATCAATTCCCAAAACTTAAAAACAGGAAGGCAAAAGTGATCATTCTATTATCAGAGACAGAGAATGATGAATGGCTGGCCTTTTCAGTGAATAACTTATCGGGAGCTTATGCTGTTGATGAACCTGAATATCCGTTGTCGCTGATCAGGGAACCGAACGAAGAGTATGGCAATGGATGAGGGTGATATTGTTCTGGTTCCGATACCTCAGCAAAATGGGGAATTAAAAAACCGGCCCGAACTGCTGCTTAGAAAATTTCCTCCATTCAATGATTTTTTAGCTTGCGGAATCAGCACGCAGTTCAAACAAGAAGTAAAAGACTTCGACTATCCTATCCACTCCGATAGCTCACTGTACACACAAACAGACCTTGTTCAACCTTCATTGATCAGGTTGGGTTTTTTGGCGATGATTCCGGCAAATAAAATTCCCGGAAGAATTGGCAGACTGGATGAAGTTGTACGAAGAGAATTATTGAACAGGTTAGCGAAATACTTATGCAAGTGAAAAAATACCCCGCCTCCATATTAATAGTAGATGATGACGAACATGTATTGCTAACCTCACGCATTATCCTGAAAGAGTATTTTGAAAAAATAGAAACATTGGATTCGCCCAAAACGCTTGAATCAAAATTAAAACAGGAAGAGTTTGATGTTGTCCTGCTGGATATGAATTTTAAAGTAGGCAGCACATCCGGTAACGAAGGTATTTTCTGGATGAACCGTGTTCGCGTGTTGTCCCCATCCTCTCAGGTAGTATTGCAAACTGCCTATGGGGATATTGAACTCGCGGTAAAATCCATTAAGGAAGGTGCAGTTGATTTTTTGCCCAAGCCGTGGGATAAAGAAAAATTGGTGACCACCCTGATCAACGCCTACCAACAATCTGTTGCGCGAAGGGAAAACCGGGAATTGAAGTCAAAACAGCAGGCGCTGCAACACCATTTTAATAATGATACAAATCAATTCATTGCAACATCACCCGCCATGGAGCCTGTGCTTCATGCCATCGATCAGGTAGCCGCCACCGATGCCACCGTGTTGATACTTGGCGAAAACGGAACCGGAAAAGAATTGGTGGCAAGGGCCATTCACCAACAATCGCTTCGCGGTGCCGAACCTTTTATAGTTGTTGATATGGGCTCGCTTCCGGCAAGTCTTTTTGAATCTGAAATGTTTGGGCATGAAAAAGGCGCTTTCACAGACGCCCGGGAAACGCGCATTGGAAAATTTGAATTGGCAAATAAAGGCACTCTTTTTTTAGATGAAATTGGAAACCTTGCCCCTGAATTACAGGTGAAATTACTTTCCGCTTTGCAGACTAAAATGATTTCAAAAGTAGGATCCAATAAGATAATCAACCTGGATGTTCGTGTGATCTGCGCAACCAATGCACCCCTATATGAGTTGGTAAAATCGGGCAGTTTCCGGCAGGATTTGTTTTATCGAATTAAAACTGTGGAGATACTGATACCTCCATTGCGCGACCGGCAGGAAGATATTCCTTCACTTTTTAATTTTTATTTTAACCAATTCAATCATCGGTACCGCAAAACAATTGAAGTTGACAAAAATGTTATCGCTGGTTTGTGTGAGTATCATTGGCCAGGCAATGTTCGTGAATTGCAACATGCGGTTGAGCGGGCGGTAATCCTGTGCCGGAACCAGACCCTGCTACTTTCGGATTTTCAACTTGTAAATGAGGGTATCCATACACCTGCAAATGGATCGCTCAAGCTGGATGAAGTAGAACGGGAAGTGATTCGTAAAGCTGTTTTTAAGCATCAGAATAATCTTACTAAAGCGGCCGAAGAATTAGGCATTGGCCGCACAACACTGTATCGTAAGTTAGAAGAGTATGGCCTCCATTCCTTTGCTAAATAGCAATATTACATGGGTTAGCGCTGTGGCAGATCAAAAATCTGTTGCACGGAAACTACAACGAAAAATTGTGTTGAGATTGATTGGAATTTGCTTATTCGGATGTCTCACCGGATTTCTTGTATTTGATTCTCCCTATTGGATGGCCGGAATTTGGACATGCTTAATCACGATTGGATTATTTTTTCATACGGTGCAATTTGTTGATCGGTCGGAACGAAAGCTTATCGCATTTTTACAAGCCTTAAAGCAGGATGATTTCACGCTTACTTTTTCTGAAAACACCACCGGCCATGATTATGATTTACACGTAGCGTTTAATCAACTGAATACAATATTCAAAAACCTGAGAGCAGAACGCGAATCGCAACACCACTTATTACAGGTAGTAGTGGAGCATGCGAGCGCCCCAATGATTTGTTTTGAGGAGAGCGATGGTAAAGTTTATCTCATCAACCAGGCAGCTAAACAATTGTTGCAAATTCCATTTCTGCAAAAAGTGGATGCGCTTAACAGAATTGATTTTGAGTTAACAAGACTCTTGCGGGAGATTAATTATGGTGAAAAGAAAACCTTCAAGCTAATACGGGAGGGGAAAATTGCTATCCTTTCTATCCACTCACAACTTATACGATTTCAGGATAAAGAGCTTAAACTTATAGCCCTGTTTGATGTAACAAGTGAACTGGCGGCTAAGGAAGCAGAAAGTTGGCACAAACTCCTGCGTGTGCTGACGCACGAAATTTCTAATTCAGCAATTCCCCTTTCAACATTATCATCATACATACATGAACTGGTCGTAAAATCGCGGCAGCAGAACCGTGAGCTGACTCAGGACGAACGTCAGGATATTTTAGAGAGTTTAAAAACCATTGATCAACGGAGCCGGTCCCTGAAAGAGTTTGTTCAAAATTTTAAAAGTGTGGGACAGATACCGGAGCCACACCTTGTTAAACTTTCTGTTGCCCGGGTAATTCAGGAAGCTGTTCAGCTTTTTGTAAAAGATTTCGAAAACCAAAATATTCATGTGCACATCGCACCTGTAAGCGATCTTTTTATTTATGCTGATAAAAACATGACGCAGCAGGTATTTATTAACCTGTTAAAGAATACCATCGAAGCCATGAGCAATAT
Organism: uncultured Ohtaekwangia sp.; assembly: GCA_964574945.1. Taxonomy (GTDB): domain Bacteria; phylum Bacteroidota; class Bacteroidia; order Cytophagales; family Cyclobacteriaceae; genus ELB16-189. Next base: position 3,454 of record CAZNRJ010000235.1, read on the forward strand.
GAAAGATCAAAAGAGAATTGAGATTACCTCAATAAAAGAAGGGAATCGATTTGTAAAGATCATTGTTCGCGATACGGGAACAGGCATTGCAGAGGAGAACATTGACCAGATTTTTATTCCATTTTACTCCACTAAAAGAGGAGGTAGCGGTATTGGATTAAGTATCTCTCAGCAAATCATGCAAAAGCAAAAAGGAGATATCAGTGTTCAGTCGACACCTGGTAAAGGAAGCGCATTTACTTTGATGTTCAGTTGTTAGGGTTTTAAAATTCCGGCAAGCTATTTTACCAACGCCTTTTGGTT
>CAZNRJ010000235.1:3766-6544 GCA_964574945.1 uncultured Ohtaekwangia sp.
ATAAGCGTTCACCAAGCCACCTGAAATACTGAGTTGACTAAAGTTTACCCGGCCGCCATCCGGTTTTTGAACTTTTAGGTTATCAAACTTGCGGGCTGAGTTCATTAAAATACTTTTTACCTGCTCTGCATTAAGTTCGGGAAAGTATGACATGAGTATGGCGGCAACGCCAGCGGCACTGGGGCTTGCCATGCTGGTGCCACTTTCATTTTTATATTTACTTCCGGGCACGGTCGAATAAATATCAACACCGGGGGCAAAAAGGGAGACTGATTTTTTTCCGTAGTTGGAGAAACTGCCGACAAACTCATCATTCGTTCCCCAGGCAGAGGCACCCACCTCCATCCAGTTTTTAGCTTCTTTTCCATCGGCATAAATACGGGTAGGGAAATTCTTTTTGATGTCAATATCCTCCGATTCGTTTCCGGCCGCATGAATTAATAGCACGCCTTTCTTTTCGGCATAACGCACAGCCTTATCAACAATTTCTTTTTCGGGTGAAAAAGATTTTCCAAAACTCATGTTGATGATATGGGCGCCATTGTCAACTGCATAATAGATTGCATTGGCAATGTCTTTGTCGCGCTCGTCTCCGTTGGGCACCGCGCGTACAGGCATAATCTTTACATTATCGGCAATGCCTTTTATTCCTAAATCGTTTTTACGATCGGCAGCGATGATGCCCGCTACGTGGGTTCCGTGTGTGGCATCGGGGCCGGTTACATCATTATTGCCATAATATTTTTCAGCAGGATTGTTTATATCGTCTCCCACAATTTGCCGCGAATCGAAAGACTCATTGTATCCGTACTTTACAATCACCTCAAAATAATCAACACCCTCCTTCAGTTCATCCACATATTCCTCCAGGTTTTCATCTTCACCAATACTCCGGTATATATTTAACAGGAACCCTTTGGCAAAAAGTAAACCCGGTTCGTTTGTTTCAAAGCTTCGCACGGCTTCAGGTGTAAGTGTATCAACATTCAGTAAGGATTTCATGGTATCGATACTATGCGATGCGTTATTATAAAGTGTGGAGTACAACCTGTATTGCTGCTCGTTTTTTGCTTTCAGTTTTTTGTACTTGTCTTCAATTTTTTTAAAGCTTTCGAACTCGGCTTTTTGCTTTTTGTTCAACTTGCTTTCATCGGCATTTCCATAGATGGCTTTCAGGCGAATGTATTCGCGGGTCAGTTCATACGTATCGGCATTTACATTTCCGTTTGCCCCGCCAATAAAATTCCAGCCATGCACATCGTCCACATAGCCGTTTTTGTCATCATCTATTCCGTTGCCGGGAATTTCTTTTTCATTTGTCCAGATCACGCTTTTAAGATCTTCGTGTTCGATATCAACCCCCGAGTCAACCACAGCAACGATCACCGTGCGCGAGGGTTGATTTTTTAAGAGGGTTTCATACGCCCGTTCGGCACTCACGCCCTGAAGACTGTCCATTTCAGGATCGCGCAAAAACCAATCATTGGGTATGGCTTTGCCAACCTGGGCCTGGGAAAAGACCGGAATTGTGATTACCAGCAAAAATATTACACGTATCAGATGCTTTGTCATAGGATTTTATGAGTATAAAAATCGTGCTAAAATAACGTTTGGGACGATAAGTGGTTATTATTTGTCCCTGGGGTCATTTTCCGATCCCGAATAGAAGTGAAGATTGTCGAAAATGCAAAGGAAGTTACTTCTGTGGGGACTTTTCAAACTTGGCCGGGAATAGGATATTTGATTTGATCATTTTTGTAAAGCAATTTAAACGCAACCACTATGATCTTATTTTGCTTAGTATCCGTTTTCACCTTCTTTGGGGTGTTTTTCTATGCTGTTGTTAAATTACATGAGGAGGCCGGGTTTGGAATTAACGCAGGCTCTAAAAAACAAGTGGTTTCGACACACTAAACACTCTAAATCGAATTAGAAACTTCCTAAAAGCAAAAACCCCGGTCTCCCGGGGTTTTGTTTTTTAATCTGGTTTCAGAATCCTACGATCCGCACGCCTCACACGCATCGGGATTATCAAGCGAACAAGCCATATCGGCACGCTTCTGATCATAATCTGCACCTGTTTCCACTGCTTGTTCGTATGGGATTTCTTTCTGTGTTTCAACCTTCATAGCATACACAGCAGTAGGTTCCGTTACTTTCGTTAGCACAGTGGCAGCTTCGGCAACGGGTTGTTGCATGGCTGTTTTATCTAAGGTAAACTTGATGGCATCCGCGGCAGCGGTAGAGCGCAAATAGTACATGCCGGTCTTCAATCCTTTCTTCCACGCATAGAAATGCATAGAAGTAAGTTTGCCAAAGTTTGGATCCGTTAAGTGAATGTTCAAACTCTGCGACTGGCAAATGTAAGCTCCCCGATCGGCAGACATATCGATGATTGCCTTTTGCGAAATTTCCCAAACGGTTTTATAAATGTCTTTGATGTTTTGAGGAATCTCTGCAATAGGTTGAACCGAACCATTGGTTGCAATCAGCTTCTGGCGCATGTTTTCACTCCACAAGCCCATGCTGATCAAATCTTTCATCAGGTGCTTGTTGGCAATGATGAACTCGCCCGATAACGTTCTGCGGGTGTAGATGTTAGAGGTGTATGGTTCGAAGCATTCGTTATTTCCTAAGATTTGTGAAGTAGAAGCAGTAGGCATTGGTGCCAGCAATAAGGAGTTACGAACACCGTGTTGTTTCACTTCTTTCTTCAAGCTATCCCAATCCCAACGACCTGACTTAGGCGTTACGCCCCACATATCAAATTGGAATATT
>CAZNRJ010000236.1:0-503 GCA_964574945.1 uncultured Ohtaekwangia sp.
ACTTGAAAAATTAGCTCGTTATATTGACAACAACTGAGCCCGCGTTTGAAATTTTTGGTTCTGACAAGATTGCCGGCCTGCTCGAAAAGTTAGGGATGAAGGAAGAAGAAGCTATTGAGCACAGTATGGTAAGTCAGGCCATGAAGCGGGCAAGGGCTAAAATCGAGAGTGGTGTTACTAAAGAAATTGTTAGTGAGTCGGAGCAGGAGTGGTATGCAAAGAATGTAAAGAAGAGTTAGAAATTCTATCTTGCATTGATGGAGTTTTTAAAACGATACCGATATTATTTTCTGATTTTATTTTTTCCCCTGATCGGTTATTACTTCAGCCTCCCTGCTAAACTTTTCCACGATTCATACTCTACTGTATTGGAAGACCGTGATGGTAAACTATTGGGAGCGACCATTGCCGCTGATGGCCAGTGCGGTCAGCGCATAGGTCTCGTAGTCGGTGAGCCGGTGCAGGTTCGATCCATCGGAGTTGACCGCGAACGCATCCCAGAG
>CAZNRJ010000236.1:513-6524 GCA_964574945.1 uncultured Ohtaekwangia sp.
TGAAAAATTCAAAGCGGCCATCGTGCTGTTTGAAGACAAGCGGTTTAACCAGCACATGGGTGTTGATCTCCGATCGTTGGCACGGGCAACGCAACAAAACTGGAAAGCCGGTAAAATTGTAAGTGGTGGTAGCACCCTCACCATGCAGGTGATTCGTCTTGCGCGCAAAAATAAGGGCCGCACTTTTTTTGAAAAGTGTATTGAGATTGTGCTGGCAACGCGGCTTGAATTCAGGTATTCAAAGGAAGAGATTTTATCACTCTATGCTGCGCATGCACCCTTTGGTGGAAATGTGGTGGGCATTGAGAGCGCATGCTGGCGTTACTTTGGTCGCGATGCGGCAGAACTAAGCTGGTCGGAAGCAGCCTTGCTTGCCGTGCTGCCCAACAATCCATCGTTGATCCATCCCGGGAAAAACAGGATGTTGTTAAAGCAAAAGCGCGATCGCCTGTTGAAACGAATGATGGAGGCTGGAAAATTTGACCAGCTTACGTTTGAGCTTTCTGTATCTGAAAACATTCCGGACAACCCGGTTGCTTTGCCGCGTACAGCCTCGCATTTGCTGATGAAATCAATCAAAGATGGCTTCGCGCAAAAACGAATTCGATCTTCGTTACAAGCTTCTTTGCAGGAGCGCGTGAATCAAATCGTTGATGATCATCACCAGGCATTGAAAGCAAACCAGGTTTACAATGCAGCGGTTTTGGTAATCGAAGTTAAAACCGGACGAGTGCTTGCATACACGGGCAATACACACGCGGGTTACGATCATGACGAGCAAGTGGATATTATCCAGGCGAGGCGAAGCACTGGCAGCATCTTAAAACCATTTTTGTTTGCAGCCATGCTGGATGAAGGAAAATTACTGCCCCGCACATTACAGCTGGACGTTCCAACCCTGATCAATGGATTTTCGCCACGAAATTTTTCAAAGCAATATGATGGGGCGGTAGCTGCCGACCAGGCGTTGATTCGCTCACTGAATATTCCGGCTGTGCATGAGTTGCGGGAATATCGCTACGAAAAATTTTATGAGCTGTTAAAAAGGATTGGTATCACCACGTTAACTCAGGCACCCGACCACTATGGGCTCTCATTAATATTAGGCGGTGCCGAAGGAACTTTATGGGATATTACGGGAGCGTATGCTTCCATGGCGCGTACGCTACAAACGTATTTTGATGTGCCCGGAAAAAACAGGTATGATAAAAATGATTTTCATCCGCCATTTTATTTGTTACAAGATTCTGTGGCGAGAAACAATCCCGAAGAGAGTTCATGGCTAAGTGCGGGTTCGCTTTATCTTACCATGAACGTGTTAAAAGAATTATACCGGCCCGGAGAAGAAACCGGGTGGCAACATTTTAACAGCACAAAAAAAATTGCGTGGAAGACAGGTACAAGTCATGGCTTGCGCGATGGCTGGGCAGTGGGCGTTAATGGCGGGTATGCAGTAGGTGTGTGGGTGGGCAATGCCGATGGTGAAGGCAGGCCCGGCTTAACAGGAACAGAGTCCGCTGCTCCTATTTTGTTCGATATCTTTTCGCAACTGCCCGGCAATAGCTGGTTTGAAGAGCCGGCACATGAGTTGTTTGCAATTCAGGTTTGCAGTCGCAGCGGCATGCGGGCCACTGAGTGGTGCAATGAAAATGAAATTATGAAAGTTACCAAAGCAGGTTTGCAAAGCGCTCCGTGCAGGTATCATCAGCCTGTTCATCTTTCCATGGATGGAAAGTATCGCATTCATGCCGATTGTGAATCGATCAGTAACATGAAAACTGTTTCGTGGTTTGTGTTGCCTCCTGTGCAGGAGTATTATTATAAATCAAAAAATTTGAGTTATAAAGTATTGCCACCTCTAAGACCGGATTGTGTAAATCCGGCATCCGTGGCAACCATGGATTTGATTTACCCGCGACCTTATGCGCGCATTTTTATTCCCCGCGAATTGGATGGCACGTTGGGAAGCACTTTGTTTGAAGCAACACACAGGCAATCCGCCACACATATTTTCTGGCATTTGGATGGCACTTATGTGGGAACAACACAAGGCACGCATCGATTGTCAATGACTCCCGCTGCAGGCCATCACATCCTCACGATCATAGATGATGAAGGCACTGTGATTGAGCAAGGGTTTAGTGTGGTGGATAGAAATCAGTGAGTGAGAAAAAATGAAACTTCTGTTCATACCAAGTGTTCAATAAACCCTCCAAAAGTTTGGGTTAAGTCAAGACATCAAACGGAAATACATTTTAAAAAGATTGATGAATCTAACTTTTGGAGGGTTTCAACATTTTTTTATTTAGTTGCGTCAACCCTGTTCATACCTTGCATGATGGTAATAGTCTCATAAAGATTTCATAAAATTGCAGCACCCAACCAACAGACTATGCATCGTATCCATCTATTTTTTGCGGCACTCCTAGTCTCATCATCCATGCTGGCTCAAAACCAGCCTCATACCGATAAATCACTTTATGTGGTGATTGGTGCGTTTGCTGTTCAGCGCAACGCGATTGAATTTACGGATAATGCTGCTAAACAAAATATACCGGCACAGTATGCGCTCAATACCACACGCAAACTTTTCTACGTGTATGCCCTGCATACCGAAAACCGGAAGACGGCCATTAACGAGGCAGTGAAATTACAGCAATCATCAACCTATCATGACACCTGGGTTTATGTGGGTTTGTTGGGAGACAATCCGCAGGTAGTAAAATTTAATGAAGCTGAACGAAAGGAAGCCATTCAGGAATTAAACCCTAAAACGGAAACTGAACAGAAAGAAGTAGTTGTTGAAGTGGCACCGGTAGTAGCGGCCATAGGAGAAAAGGAGGAGACTGTGCAACAGCCAAATACTCCCGAGGGTAAGAAAGCTGTGGAGGAAAAACCGGGAACCAAACCTTTTCTGTTTCGGATTACCGCATTGGCAGATAAAGATACCCTTGCGGGAGATGTTGATATTTTTGATGCCGATGTGGCAAATAAAACCCGTAAATCAGCAACCTACCGGGGCAATGATGTGGTGTATGTTAAGCCAATCAATAAATCGGGTAACATGCTTTTGGAATGCGAAGTATTTGGCTACCGCAAATTACAATTGCCCATTAGCTATGAAGCACCCGAAGCAACGGACGGGGTAACAATGGATGATATTACTGTCATCGTTCCGTTCGAATTGGTGCGCCTGCAAAAAGGTGATAAGGCCATCATGTTTAACGTGTACTTTTATAAGGATGCAGCTATTATGCGCCCCGAATCGCGTTATGAAGTGAATAGCTTACTTGAGATGCTCACAGAAAATCCTAAGTATAAGATCAGGATACATGGGCATACCAATGGAAATTCAGCGGGCAAAATTATTTCACTGGGAAAAAGTAAAGAATTCTTTTCGCTTACCCGTGACAATAAAGAAGGGCGTGGTTCTGCAAAGAAACTTTCGGAAGAGCGAGCTAAGCTAATTCAAAAATATTTGATTGATAATGGAGTTGAAGCATCACGCACGGAAGTAAAGGCATGGGGAGGTAAGCAAGCTATTTATGAAATAGATCATAATGCAGCACAGGCTAATGTTCGGGTGGAAATCGAGATACTTGAGAACTAAAGAAAGCCCATCAACAATTAACCGGAGGTTCCGTCCGGTTTCATATTCAACAGAGAGCTGATCAGGTCAATTCTATAGTTCCTTTTCGGGAACGTTTGATTTAATCGAAAGTCAAAAATTTGCGGTTTACTTACGGAAAGTATTAAATTGGGTGCTATTATTAATTTTAAGGTATGCGAAAATCAACCTACACCCTGTTTTTTCTGCTTGTATTGGCCACAATGAAGGTGGCAGCACAAACTGCTGAACCAAGCTATTATGTGGTAATTGGAGTTTTCGGCCGGTCGGATTATACAATCCGGTTGACTGATAAGGCTAATCAGCAGGGATTTAACGCTCAATATGCACTACATACAAGGCAGAAATGGAGCTACGTTTATCTTTTGCAAACCGATGATAAAAGGAAAGCCTATGCGTTTGTTATTCGCTTGCGCGCTGAAACTGAATATAAAGATGCATGGGTATTTAAAGGTCAGTTAGGCGAGCCGCAGGCTCCTGTTGTTGAAGAAAAACCGGTGGTTGTTGTGCCCGAGGAGAAGCCCGTGCTGATCGAACCTGTTGAAAAAGATTCAGTCGTTGAAGAAAAACCAATTGTGGTTGAAAAGCCCGTGGTTGAGGAGAAGCCCGTGGAAAAGCCAAAGCCGCCCGGAAAACCATTTATATTTAAGTTAGAATCGACCGACAGTAATGGCCCGGTAGTGGGTGAAGTTCATGTTCAGGAGTCAACTAATGCAACACGTTACCAGGCTTTTAAGGCTAATGAAATTGTTTACTTAGAGGCTCCCAAAAACTCGCGTGGCAATTATGTAATTGTTACCCAGGCGGCAGGATTTCAACCGGTGAGCTTAATTTTAAGTTATTCGGAACCAAGCCCACAGGTGGGACCAGAAGGTGAGGTTATTATCCCGATTGAATTGGGCCGGGTAAAGCGAGGTGATTATATCGATTTTACCAATGTGCGTTTCTTCCGTAATTCATCCATCCTTGATCCTGCTGCCCAAAATGAATTAGATGGATTGGTGGACTTAATGAAGGAATCACCGAATTATAAAATAAGGGTTCATGGCCATTGTAATGGAACCAATGACAAAGAAGGCTCTCTCCTGGGAAGCAGTACAAATTTCTTTGCACTTGATCCGACAAAGAATAAAATCGGAAGATTCTCTGCAAAGGAGTTAACCTCTGAACGTGCCGCAACCGTGAAGGCGTACTTAGTGAGCCAGGGAATTGAACCATCGCGGATTGATACAAAAGGCGAGGGTGGAAAAATCCCGCTCTACCCGAGTGGCGGTACCCTTGGCCAATACAACGATCGGGTTGAAATTGAGATTATAAAGCGAGGCTAATTTAAAATCGCATCATAAAAAATGTCTGACCCCGAAAGAGGTCAGACATTTTTTTTAAAGGTTTTCAGAACAGGCCAGTGACTAAATCGTCATCGCCTTAAGAATATCATGTTGCGTAATGATATGCGCTTTATCGGAATCATCGCGAACAAGCAATGCCTTATTGTCTTTATTAAGTAATGACGAGAGAACATCCAGCGTACTATCCAATGCAACCATTTGCATCGGCTTATCCATAATCTCGCCCACTGTTTTATCTTTTAGTGTTGGATCGTTAATGATTTTTTCAATCAGGGTAGATGTTGCAACACTGCCAACAAATTCATTGTTTTCCATTACGGGCACCTGATCTACCCCTTCTGTATTCATGATACGAATGGTTTCGCCAATCGTAGATGTTTTGGAAACTGTGTGCAAGCTATCCTTTCCGTTTCTGCGCGAAATAATTTCGCGCGCAGTTCCATAGGTACGTTCTTCCAGAAAGCCATGATCTTTCATCCACATATCATTATATACCTTGTTCAGGTAACGTGTGCCATGGTCTGGCATTAGGATTACCATCAGGTCATTTTTTTTCAGGTTTTCCCTTGCGTATTCTAAGGCGCCATGCACCGCTGAGCCGCTGCTCCATCCTAAAAAGAGTCCTTCCTCTTTAGCCAGTCTTCGTGCGGCAATAGCGCCATCTTTATCCGTTACTTTAATGAATAAATCAATCGCATCGAAGTCAACATTTTTGGGTAAGATGTCTTCACCAAACCCTTCTGTCAGATAGGGGTAAATTTCATTCCGGTCGAACACCCCGGTCTCTTTATATTTTTTGAAAACGGAGCCATAGGTATCAACTCCCACCGAGACCAGGTCTGGCCTTTGTTCTTTCAAATAGCGTGAGGTTCCGCACATAGAACCCCCGGTGCCAACGGTGGCCACATAGTGCGTAATTTTTCCTCCGCTCTGTTTCCAGATTTCCGGCCCCGTAGTTTCATAATGCGCTTGCGCATTGGAAGGGTTATCGTATTGATTGGGATAGATAGAATTGGGAATATCCTTGTTTAATT
>CAZNRJ010000237.1:0-6484 GCA_964574945.1 uncultured Ohtaekwangia sp.
ACCCCAGGTGAATTTTATTCATGATCAAATTGAACCCATGCTTTCAGGAACTGCTGCGCAACCACCCGAAGGCGATGAGTATTTGCATGAAATAAAATGGGATGGTATTCGCGCATTGATTTCTTTGGAAGATGGACAAGTGCGCATTATGACCCGCAATCAAAATGATGTTACAAAACAGTTTCCGGAATTGGCTGCAGCCGATAAAGCTTTTCGTGCAACCTGCGGATTGTTTGATGCTGAAATTGTATGCTTGGATAAGAGTGGCAAAGCAGATTTTAAAAAAGTGATCCATCGTTTGATGAGCACAGGTGAAACAAACATTCAAAAAAACAGTCGCACCAGCCCGGTGTATTGTTACATTTTTGATTGCCTGTATTTGGATGGACGAAGTTTAATCCATGAACCCTTATTGAAAAGACGTGCCTGGATGCGCGATGCCATTAAGCCTGAAACCCCGTATCGCATCAGCGAAGCAGTAGAAGATGGCCAGGCGCTTTTTGATGCAGCGCGCGAACATCAATTGGAAGGAATTATCTCGAAAGGGAAAAACGGAAAATATTTGCCGGGCAAACGATCGGATTTATGGCTAAAAGTAAAAGTACGGGACACGCGCGAGTGTTGTATTCTGGGATACAGCGAAGGCAAAGGAAATCGAAGCCAGGGGTTTGGCGGCCTTCATATTGCTGAACGTGATGGTGATAAGTTTATTTATCGCGGTAAAGTAGGAACGGGGTTTGACGATGCGATGATCAGGGAAATCTTTAAACAGATTAAGGGATTGAAAGAAATTAAGAAGCCGATTCCCGATAAGGTGATGGATGAAAAGATCAGCACATGGATTGAGCCCAAGCTAATGACCGAGATCAGTTTCTCTATGATTACCGAAGATCACCAATTCCGTGAGCCCGTGTTTGTACGGTTAAGACCGGATTTGAGTTAGGGACGAGGATAGTCAACTTCAAAACGATGCTAAAGGTCGTCAACCTTTTTTGCGAAAGAACAAAAGGTTGACGACCTTACAGCAAAATTCATGGCTGCAGACGCATCGCTTTATTTAAAAAACCTTTGGTACCTCGCTTTTCATGGCTCATCGTTGAAAGCGGGAAAGCTAATCGGCAAAGAGATGCTGGGCGAAAAGATTGTCTTTGGTCGCGATGCACAAGGCAAACCTTTTGCGTTGCGCGACAATTGCGCCCATCGTGGGGTGCCGCTTTCGCAAGGTTGGTTTAAGGATTGCACCATACAATGTTGTTATCATGGATGGAAGTTTGATACGAATGGAGTGTGCAAAGAAATTCCAGCACTGCCACCCGACAATACCATCGACATTTCGAAGATTAAAGTTTTTAAATACCCGTGTGAAGAGGTAAGCGGTACCATTTGGGTATACATTCCGGAAAAGAAATTACCCAACACGGTTCCCATAGAGCCACCGCCAAACTTAGTACTTGATCCCGCAAAGAATTTCCTGCATGTTGAAACCGTAACGATGCCTGCCGACATCGATCATTCGGTAATCGGGTTGATTGATCCCTCGCATGTTACATTCGTACATCAGTCATGGTATTGGCGTTCGGCAAAGAAATTAAAGATTAAAGAGAAGAACTTTGCACCTACTGCCAAGGGGTTTAAAATGGTTCGCCACGCACCATCTTCCAATTCAAAAGGGTACAGCGTGTTGAAAGGGGGGACGTCTACAGAAATTACATTTGAAATTCCGGGCATTCGCACCGAACATATATTGGTGGGCGAGAGGCACCAGGTTATTTCCATTACCGTGCTCACACCCATCAACGAAAAGGAAACCGAACTCACACATATTTTTTATAGTTCGTTACCGCTTACCAAAATTCTTTGGTGGCCATTGAAACGATTGGGCAAACAATTTATCGGGCAGGACTTAGGTGTGTTCAACAAGTTGAACGAAGGATTAAAGTCAAAACCCACGCTCATGCTCATTGGCGAACCCGATATGCAGGCTCGGTGGTATTATGAGATTAAAAGGTTGTGGGCACTCGCCCAGCAAAACAATCAGCCGTTCGAAAATCCTATCAAGCCCCAGACGTTGCATTGGGTAACGTAAACTTAATTGTCAATTTGGCAATGGACAATTGCAACATTTTCTTTACTCACAGATAATTTCATTCTAATCGGAAATCAGTAGGTTTGATTAAAAAAAGTATGAGAACCTTTTTCCTCGTTGCCTTCGCAATCATTTCCATTTCCGCCATCGCTTCGTGCGCCAAACCTCTTTACACTATTCCCCGGTTTTTATCACTCATGAAGCGCAACGGCTTCACACTCGTAAAAGAGAACCCTGATATGAGTGGCTATCCTGTGTATGGTTTCGCTCTTTCTACTGAATAATCGGCTTAAATATTTAGTTTCATTTTGAACAATTCCCGATTCAATCAACCGAAATGCGTATCCCTTCGCTATGGCTACTAAACTCAGGGGCATACATACTCTCAATGGTCGTGATGCCATTTGAAAAATTTCCCTTGTTGTTCACACGCAAGTCGTATTCAAACACATAAACTCCCGGAAATACATTGTCGAAAAAGAAATGCGTAGCAGCGTCTTTGGTGCTTTGATAATATCCCAAACCTTCCTGCCATTTGTATTCTGAAAGAACATCAACGGGCTCAAGTCCGGAGGCGCGCATATCTTTCATGTGCAGGAACTCCATAGGTCGATCTGCTTTTAGTTCGATATGAATGCGAATAAGATCGCCCACTTTTAAGGGTATGGTAGTATTGACCTCAGTGAGAATTTCGCCTCTGTCGTTACGCTTTACAACAAAGACTTTCTTAGCTAACTGAAGTGGAGTTTCTGCCGAAGTAATTTTATCGAGGTCTTCGAAGTACTGCCAGTATAATCCTCCCCAGGCAATACCTTCTTCTTTTTTGGTAAGCGTTACCTGGCCCATTGCTGGTGTAATCGCATCACCTTTCCATGATGTTTTAAAATATCCGGTGCCAGCTTCTGGTTGCTTTGCATCGGGAACAACTTTCTTTCCGCCAATCGTAATCTCTATTTGTTTGTCAAGCGAGAGCCAATCGGTTCCATTCAGCAGTAAGGCATACACAGCTTCAGTTGTGGCCTTGGTTGTTTTCCATTCCGTAGTCTGCTTGTTTTTTAACAACCAGATCCTGAGCTCATCAATGGTTTTTCTTTTTTCGTCAGGGGATAAGGCAATGTCGTTTGATTCGATTTCGGCAAACGTTTCAACCATCAATGCCTGTGTTTCTACTGGCGATTCGTCCCAATACCAACCCGCTTTGTTTTCCTTCCAATACATTCCTAACTCTTCGCTTACCATGCTGTTTTCTTTTAACGATTTTAAAATTTCGGTTGAAAGGTGAGTGTTGTTATTTCGGTAGTGGATCAAGGCAATCATTCCTTTCATCGGTTTGATTTCGATAATATTCAATGACCGGTTTTAATTGCGTATCGGGAATATTGTCAGTATAAAAACTTCTCATGTACAGATAGTGAACCTGTTGGTTCGATACCTGTTTTTTCTCCAGGTAAGCTTTGGCCAGTTTATCCCCTTCAGCATTTGTTTTAGCTTGTGCCTTGATCTTGTTCGCTTGTATGATCAGGTTGTTGTAATCCCTTATTATTTCCCCATCCAGAAAGGCAATTGCTTTATTTACCAGCGAAGAAATGTTTTCATTTGGGGCAGTGGCATTTAGTTTTCTTAGGTGGCCAAAACCAGAGGCTACATGTTGCGTAATGTACCGGCTTGGATACCTACCTCCGTTGAACCACGGAAATCCACCATCATTCATTTGCATGTTTTCAAGTTTGGTCGCGGTTAATGCTAACTGATCTTTCATTTTATTGAGATCAAAAAGCAGGGCTATCCTTTTCTTTTGTTCTGATTCGCTTTGTGCATCGCGAAGCCAGGGTGTCTCTGCAATCATAATGGATTTCAGTTCCTCATTTTTTTCGAGGTTGCTGATCAGGGCATCAGACGATGACCATTTGTCAAATACTTCCCTGATCTTAGGATTGCTGTTCGCGATATGACCGGCCAGTGTATTGGCATAATAGCGGGAGAAAAGTTGCTCGGCACATTCGTGCGGAAACTCCATTAAATACGGCAATGCCTGAACGGCATACCATGCAGGGTTGGATGTAATTTCCAACGTAAGCTGATGATGCTGTAAGGTTGAAGAGGCAGTTGTTTTTAATTTTTCAAGATCGAAGGTTTTACTTTGTCCTGAACGTACATACATCGGCATGGATTCGGTTACCAACATTCGGTTTGATAATATAGGTAACGCATTTTGTTCACCATCACTGAAGTTGCCTGCTTTGGCCACTACTTTATATTGGATGGCATCTACAGTGGAAGGTACTTTTAATTTCCACGAAACTTCAGTACTTCCTTTTGCGCCAACTTTAAAAGTCTGGTTACGGACAACATTCTGAAATATCTGATCAATGGATTGGCCTGTTATGGCATTGGAGAGTTGAAGGGCAACCTTGCCTTCCTTACCTTTCCCTGACAGGTTTGTGATTTTTGCGGAGAAAATAATGTCATCGCCAACGCGCATAAAGCGTGGCGCATTGGGTGTCACCATTAATTCTTTTTGTGTTACAGCTTGCAACGTCTTTGTTGTTGTAACCAGGTCTTTTGTGTGCGCAAGCAATTGCAACTTCCATCGCGTAAGGGCTTCTGGTGTGGTAAAGGTAAATTTGAATTTACCTGCCTCATCAGTTGTAATATACGGATAGAAGAATGCCGTTTCTTTAAAATCTTTTCGCGCACTTACCTTTGCCATCTCATCATCTAATTTTTTCTGGCCTGATTTGGTAGAGACAATGATAACACCATTGGCAGCCCTTGCTCCATATAATGTTGTGGCAGCCGATCCCTTTAACACTTGAATATTGGCAAGGTCGGCCTGGTCGATTTTTGATGATTCAACAATAACACCATCGACTACATATAAAGGTGTATTGCTTCCATCCAGCGTAGTGTTTCCCCGAATCATAATCTGGGCATTCCCGCCCGGCATTCCCGTTACCTGAAGTCCGGCAACTTTACCCTGGAGCGTCATAAATACAGCATCACTATCTGAATCAGTGTTGGTATAATACGAGACAGAACCGGTAAGTTCTGATTTTTTTTGAACACCATAGCCCGTCACAATTACTTCTGATAAAGCCGTTACATCCTCTTCCATAAGTACATTAATCGTGTTCTTCCGGTTTACCTTTGCTTCTGCGGTTGAGTAACCAATAAAGCTGAATACCAACACATCACCTTTATCTACCTCAATCATATAATTCCCCTGCATATCCGTAACGGTACCTCTTGTTGTTCCTTTTACCAATACATTCACTCCGGGAAGGAATGACCCATCGCTTGCTTTAATAGTGCCATATACCACACCCTCTTTTTTATTCTTGTCATTCAGCATGGTAACTTTCGAAGGCTTGTCAAATTCAATACCGCTTGAATAGAGCCGCTGGAGGTAGCGTTGCCTTATGTAGAAGTTGTTGGTGATGGTAAACCCAAACCAATCAAGTTGATCGTAATGTTGATGGGGAATGGTAAAGTAATTGTGCGGCAGGTTGGCAACGTAAAATGCCCGTTCACCAAAACTGTTGTGGCCGTTCGTTTGATAATAGCTATAATATTGATTTTGCCGGATCGGATGGAACGACCATTCGTGTGATTTGAATTGGTCCAATGAGGCATCGTACATGGACGCCAGGATTTCTGTTTCCTTTACAGCTGATTCACTTCCTTTAATTTCAAAACTCCAGGTTTCTTTTCCACCAGGTTGTAGTTTATCTTTAAAGGTAATGGTTTCGATTTCGATGTTTTCAATTTCTGAAACTATCGGAACAATCCTTTTCTGGTACAGAAAGGAATTGGAATATGCCGCACTACAATGAATGGCAAAGCCACTGCCCATTGACGCTGTAACCGGTATTGAAATTTCTTTTGTGCTGGCAGAAAAACGTTCTAAGTATGTCTTGACGATTTTATTATCACGTTCAATATCTACCGTTATGGTAATGTGAGAAGAAGCGGAACCAATTTTTAATGTAACAATCTCACCTATTTTATAATTGGCCTTGTCCGTTTCAAAAACCAAAAGCTGATTATCGGCTACCGATTTGTTTCCATTTTCAAATAGTGTGAAGCGATGCATATCGGTAATAACACTTCCATCGGGATCAGTGGTTGTTAATCCAACCAAATAACTTCCGATTTCCCAGGAGCGATCAACCAGAAATTTTATTTCCTTTGATTTCTCAGTATCAAAGAATTTGTTTAGAACTTCTTTCCCCTTTTTCCATTTTTGAGGATCACTTTCATCTTCATAGGCATCATGAGGAAAAAGGTTTTTAAATTCTTCTTCTGTCATCACGGGAAGATCGGGTGATGCCCAGGGCCGTGTTCGAAGGGGTAGGGCAGGGGATTTAAGTTTGTAGATACGGACATTGCCTTTGGCGG
>CAZNRJ010000238.1:0-1827 GCA_964574945.1 uncultured Ohtaekwangia sp.
ATAGGTGATGACTCCATCACTGCAAAAATGCCGGTAGATCACAGAACCCATCAGCCCCTTGGATTGTTGCATGGAGGCGCTTCGGTTGCTTTGGCCGAAACATTGGGAAGTGTTGGCGCTATGTGTTGTCTTGATTTTGACAAACAGTATTGTGTGGGATTGGAAATAAACGCAAACCATATTAAAAGAGCCAGGAGTGGATATGTATTTGGTACAGCTAAACCGATTCATGTAGGCAAAAAAACCCAGGTGTGGGAAATTAAAATTGTGAATGAAAGCAGGGAACTGGTTTGCATCAGTAGAATTACTTTGGCAGTGATTGATAAGAGATAAGAATTGAGAATGGTTTTGTCAGCAGATCAACTTAAAGAAATACAAGAAAAGTCTTTCCTGCATCAGACAATACAGGATGCGTTAAATCAAGGGTTTCCTTTTTCACTATGGAAAACACCCGATCAAAATGAGAAATACCTGATCATCAGTCAACAAGGGTTAACCTATGTGGATGACGTTAACCTGGAAGAGTCAACATCGGGTTTTGTTTTTGCTCCATTTCTACCTGATCAAAAAAAAATAATCTTTCCTGCAGATCTGTTATACCGTTTCGAAAATGGAGTACTGAAGGAAGCTCCTGATCAGGATGTTTTTAATTTCAATCCTTCCAAACAAAGTGATCCTTCATTTAATGTCAGGCAACCTGAAAGCATAATGGGCCTTGCCGATTTTAAAAACCTGGTGACGTTAAGTTTAGAGAAAATCGAAGCAGGCGAATTCGAAAAAATTGTTCCCTCTCGCGTAAAAGACATTTCCATCGATAAAGGATTTGATGTACTGAATGCTTTCGAGCTTCTGTGTGAAAAACATCCGCATGCTTTAGTGTCGTTGGTGTCATCCGCTGAAACTGGAACCTGGATGGGAGCAACACCCGAGCTGCTGGTAAGCGTTACCGGAAATAAATTTAAAACAGTTGCTTTGGCAGGTACGCTTCCCTATTCGCAAGACATGAATTTAAAATCCGTTGCCTGGACACAAAAGGAAATTGAAGAGCAAGCACTCGTTTGTAGATACATTATCAGTTGTTTTAAGAAAATACGTTTGCGCGAATACGATGAGCACGGTCCAAAAACTACTGTGGCCGGAAATGTAATGCACTTGAAGACGGATTATGAAGTTGATATGCAGGCAACAAATTTTCCGCAACTTGGATCGGTCATGCTAAAGCTGCTTCACCCAACTTCGGCAGTATGTGGAATGCCATTAGAAAACACGCTGTCCTTTTTGAAAGAGAATGAAGGGTATGATCGTGAGTTCTACAGTGGTTACCTGGGTCCTGTTAACATTAAGAAAGAAAGTCATGTGTTTGTAAACCTGAGGTGCATGCAACTTTTCTCTGATAAAATCAGATTGTATGCAGGTGCGGGTGTAACAGCCGATTCCATTGTTGAGATGGAGTGGAATGAAACTGAAATGAAGATGGCTAATCTTCAAAAAATCATTAATCAATAAACCCGTTGCGCCTCCAGCCCATCTATGATATTGCCGAACTGTGCGCCCGTCACGGTGTGCATCAGGCAATTGTTTGCCCCGGATCCAGATGCGCTCCACTTACACTTGCTTTTTCCAGACACAAGGAAATTATATGCAGAACAATTAGTGACGAACGCAGTGCAGCCTTTATTGCTTTGGGTATCGCACAGCAAACCAAAATGCCGGTTGCATTAGTCTGCACCTCCGGCTCCGCTGCTTATAATTTTGCACCCGCTATAGCTGAAGCTTCCTTGCAGGAAATTCCTTTACTTATTTTAACTGCCGATCGGCCCAAAGAAT
>CAZNRJ010000238.1:1837-6469 GCA_964574945.1 uncultured Ohtaekwangia sp.
ACGGACAAACGATCAGGCAAAACAATATGTATGGAAGTCATGTAAAAAAATCATACGACCTCCCTGAAGATTATTCGCATCCTGATTCAGTCTGGTATATTAACCGGGTAACCAATGAAGCACTTGCTTTAGCCCAGGAATTTCCAAAAGGTCCCGTTCACATAAACGTTCCTTTACGGGAACCGCTTTATCCTTCGGCAAACGAAAAAATAACATTCTCAAAAAACATCCGGAGCATTACAGTGAGCAAACCAAAATCGGTTCTATCCGAATCCGGTAAGAAATCATTCATTCAGACCTTATCTGGTTTTACCAAAGTACTTCTGATTGCCGGACAACAGGATTACGATGCCGGGCTTGCAAAAGCAATCAGTAAGTTTTGCAAAGTAAACCAGGCTGTTCTCATTGGTGATGTGATTTCAAATTATCATGCATTACCAACAACAATTCGCTATGCAGATGTTTTTTTATCCGCGTGCAGCGAAACAATCAAAAAATCATTGCAGCCTGATTTGATAATTACATTTGGTAAATCAATAATTTCCAAAAACTTAAAACAATTTCTTCGCTCATATACGCCAGCACAACATTGGCATATTCAACCAACCGGAATTACAGCCGATACTTTCCAATCCCTAACCCAGGTTATTCATTGCGATCCACAATCAGTATTTGAAACCCTGAGTGATTTCATTACAATTGAAAAATCTCAATTGCAGAAAAAAGAAAATTATACCCGCCTTTGGAAAGCCGAAGAGCATCGAACAAAACTTTCAAATAAAAAATATTTTTCAGAAACTGCCTTCAATGAATTGTCGGTTTTGAAAGAAATTATTTCTTCTTTACCTGAGCGATGCAATTTACATGTTGCCAACAGCATGTCGGTACGATATGCCAACCTTATTGGACTAACCGAAAAAAACAAAGGAGTGCATGTGTATTCGAATCGTGGGGCGAGCGGGATCGATGGCTGCACAAGTACTGCAGTTGGGCATGCGCTGAGTAGCGATGTGCCTAACATTTTAATTACCGGAGATCTTGCCTTCTTTTACGATCGAAATGCATTCTGGCATAATTATCCAATTCCAAACCTACATGTGGTGGTAGTTAACAATGGCGGTGGAATTATTTTCAACCTGATCGATGGCCCGGGTCAATTAGAAGAAAAAGACAAATATTTTATTACAGACCAAAAACTTTCTGCTGTCAATCTCGCCAACGAGTTTGGATTTCAATACCTTAAAGCAGACACACTCAAAAAGTTAAAACCGGCAATCAAAGAATTTTTAAGCTTCGACAGGAAAACAAAAATCTTAGAGGTTTTAAGTAATCAACCGGCAGGAAAAAAAGCGTTCATTAAATTTAAAGAGCAAATAAAAAAAGGTTATGAATCTTAAATACAATTGGAAACCCGTAAAGGAGTATAAAGAAATCCTGTTTCATAAGCATGAAGGAATAGCACGGATTAGCATCAACCGTCCCCAGGTTCACAACGCATTTACCCCGCTCACGATTCAGGAAATTCTTGACGCGATGAATATTTGCCGTGAGGATATGGAAGTGGGTGTAATTGTTTTAACAGGTGAAGGCGGTAAAGCCTTTTGCAGCGGTGGCGATCAAAGTGTGCGCGGGCATGGTGGTTATGTTGGGAAGGATACTGTGCCGCGATTAAATGTTCTTGATTTGCAAAAAGTTATCCGCTCAATTTCTAAACCCGTGATTGCCGCTGTAGCAGGCTGGGCTATTGGTGGCGGCCATGTGTTGCACGTGGTGTGTGATTTAACCATTGCTGCTGAGAATGCACGCTTCGGACAAACCGGGCCAATGGTTGGAAGTTTTGATGGCGGGTTTGGGGCTTCGTACCTGGCCCGAATTGTTGGGCAGAAAAAAGCCCGCGAAATCTGGTTTCTGTGCGATCAATATGATGCAAAGGAAGCATTAGATATGGGCTTGGTAAACAAAGTTGTTCCGCTTGAAGAACTCGAAGAAACCTATGTTGCGTGGGCAAAGAAGATTTTGAAAAAGAGTCCGCTCGCTATTCGCATGTTGAAATGTTCATTCAATGCCGAGTTGGATGGACAAACCGGAATTCAGGAATTGGCCGGCAACGCAACATTGTTATACTATTTGAGTGACGAGGCAAAAGAAGGTAAGAACGCATTTTTAGAAAAACGTGAACCTGATTTTTCCAAGTTTCCAAAGTTTCCATAGACTTCAATGAAATTGATTTCTCTTTTCATCCTTTCCTTATTGATTATGAGCAATGCATTTGGCCAACCGTTAGATCAATGGAGTTCAGTAAAGGCTACAGCCATTCGGTTGAAACCCCATCAGGATTTAAAGAAAGAATTGATTGCGTTTGCTGAACAAAATAAAATCAAAGCTGGTTTGATTATCACCTGTGTGGGAAGCTTGGTACAGGTGAACCTGCGCTTTGCAAACCATGAACACGGAACTTTGCTAACTGGTCATTTTGAAATTCTCTCCTTAGTAGGAACATTTTCAACTACTTCTTCGCATTTACATATATCTGTGGCTGATAGCGAAGGAAAGACCTGGGGAGGCCACTTGCTTGATGATTCTTTCATCTACACAACCGCAGAAGTTGTTATTGGTGAGCTCACTGATCTGGAATTCGATCGTACACTTGATTCGACTTATGGCTATAAAGAACTGTCTGTAAAACCACGACCTCAAAAAAAGAATTAGCATGCGAAAGCAATTGCTGATACTTGATGAAGTAACCTATTCCTTACCGGATATACAGCATGGCAATTTTCATCAAACCAAAAATTTTGAAACATCCGTTCTTTCATTTTGCAAGGATTGGTTAAATGGAAGGGATAACTTCTCGCTGCAGACTTCAGGCACGACCGGAACACCAAAAAAAATTTTGATAACAAGAGAACAATTGCGCGCCAGTGCAAAACTCACGGTTGATTATCTTGGATTGCAAAAAGAATACAATGCGCTGATTTGTTTAGATACAAATTATATAGCAGGTATTATGATGTTGGTTCGTTCGCTGGAGTCCGGGATGAACATGTATGTAACCGAACCAACGGCTAATCCTTTTGATAGCATTCCATCAACTATTAAAGTTGATTTTGCTGCGCTTGTCCCCTACCAGGTTCAAGCCATTTTAAAATCTGAAAATAAGCAACGATTCAATGAAGGCATCTTTTTAATTGGTGGCGCTCCATTATCAAAAAAAACGATTGGCGAGCTTCAATCATTTTCAGGGAAATTCTACGCGACTTACGGCATGACGGAAACCCTTTCGCACATTGCCCTGCAAAGATTAAATGGAAAAAATCCGGAAAATTATTTTAAGGCACTTTCAGGCATAACCATACAAACAGATGAAAGAGGGTGCTTAGTCATTCGTGCTCCGCATATAAATCCAAATCCTGTTGTTACCAATGATTTAGTGGAACTGATTGATCACGATAAATTTATCTGGCTTGGCCGTGTTGATAACATCATTAATAGTGGCGGAATAAAAATTATCCCTGAAAAAATTGAAGCAGTTGTCGAATTAGTTTTTGGCGAGTTAAAATTAGAGAATCGTTTCTTCATAGCAGGCTTGCCAAATGCTGAATTAGGCCAGTCCGTGTCCTTGATCATTGAAGGCAACCTGTCAGAAATTCAGGAGCAACGTGCCGTTGAACTGATGAAGAAAAAACTAAGCCGATACGAAGTGCCAAAATCTATTCGGTACACTCCTGTTTTTACACAAACTGACACTGGAAAGATTAATAAGCTGAAAACCCTGGATCAAGTATTAAATCAATCGTGAATTGTTAATCGTTGAGTCGCCCTGACAGCCAAATATTTTTTTATAGAAATCAGGCGCCATTTCATTGTTAATTTATCACTAATTGGGAAGTTGGGCTAAACACCCCGCCCGCCTCCTCCTGGTTCAGGAAGAGATCGGGTTAAGGCTAAACCGCTAAGTTTATTTCTTTGATTTCAATTGCAGGATTTCCTTTTGAAGATCGAGCACAACGCCCGCTAATTGCTCAACCGATACATCCGATTTTTCGGCAACATCAGGAAACTGAACACTGATATAGGCTTTGGCTGACCATACTTCCAACACATCGGAGCCGCTGAGTTGAAAGGGCGCATAATGACGATTGTCGGAAACGAGAAAAAGATTTCCATTTTCTTCGAGGTAATTAAATACCCGCTTGTAAACCACACCCTCGCGCTGGGTTACCAGCACATACGTTTTCCCACTTTTAATATTCCGTAAGTCATCAACATACTCGCCAATGACAATGCTGCCCGGCATCAGCGGCAACATCGAATCGCCACTTATCTCAAAAGCACGGTAAGTCCCTTGCTTCAGGTTGGGTAAATTAAAATGTGGCAACTCTTTTACATACTCCGCATCGGCAAACCCATTGAGATAACCAGCTGCAGCTTTTTGTGGGACAAACTCAATATTTTGCCTGTCGTTTGAATCAACTGTTACTACAACTACTTCCTTGCCGCGCGTATAATTGATTGTTGAACCCGGTGTTTCACTCGAAAAGTCAACTCCAATCAGTTGATCTACGGAAATCGAAAATACTTCCGCCATCTTTTGAAGCAACTCCAACCGGGGCTCTGCCCTTCCCTCTTCAT
>CAZNRJ010000239.1:0-1733 GCA_964574945.1 uncultured Ohtaekwangia sp.
ACGCCTGAATCTTTGAAGGTGTCTGACACCTTCGAGGTGTCTTGACGCCTGGGTCTTTGAAGGCATTCTGAACTCACAATTAGCCCTGCCAATGTTCCAGGCGAGGATTCATGATGGCGAACCAAAGCGGTGGAACCAACGCCAATATAACCATGGTGGGATAGCCAAAGGGTAATTGCGGACTTTCGTCATAATGATTTAATACCTGGTACCGTTTAATTGCATTTGCGTGATGGTCGGAATGACGTTGCAATTGGAAAAGGAAAAAATTACTGATCATGTGGCTGGCATTCCACGAATGAAGTGGATTGACACGTTCGTAACTTCCATTGGAAGTCAACTTGCGAACAATGCCATAGTGCTCAACATAATTCACCAATTCAAGCAATGTGATGGCTACATAACTCTGTGCGAAAAAGAAAACGGGTAGCTGCCAGATAAATTGATGGTAATACAAACTGAACCCAGCAGTAACGAATCCACAAAACAACATAGGGAGCAACGTGTACCAAATCATTTCGTTGGCCGGATTAAAAACCGGTTTATTATTTCGAGCTAATCTTTCCGATTCTAATTTCCATGCATGGCCATATCCTTCAAACACCGAGCGAATCCAAAAGGAATAAAAACCCTGGTTTTTTTTTTGCCGTTGCCGGATCTTCCGGGGTTGCTACATATACATGATGGCCCCTGTTGTGCTCAATATAAAAGTGCATGTAGCATACTGTCATCAATAGCAGCCTACCGTACAATCGCTCAAGCTTAGATTTCTTATGACCTAATTCGTGCGCTATTGTTATGCCTATTCCACCGGTAACCAACCCGGCACCAATCACAAAGCCAAACCATTCAGGAATTGTATTGATTTCGCCAGAACTAATGACATAAAAAGCCCAGCCAATAAATCCTATCTGTACAAACGTCCAGGCGTATGTAATGAACCGATAGTAAAACTCATCGCCAACCCGCTTTGCATCTTCGCTCGCAACATTATGAGTACTGGTTCCCGCAAGGTGATCGATGATGGTTATCACCCCAAACGCAAAACCGAGAGAAAGAAAATTCCACCAATCCCCCAGGTAAAAGCCTGTTACTACCAGGGCCGGCAAAATAAATGCAGTGAAGAATCCAATTTTCTTTATGGAGTTCATGCACCGAATTTAGTAAATGATGAGTGAATTGGTGAATTGACCGAAGGAAAGAGAGCCGTGTTTGCGAATACCCATAGTAAGTACCATTCAAATTTGAAATCACCCAATTAAATCACTTTCAATTAATTAGGCTACCTTTGCGGCTTATTATACAACAAAATTAATGGAATCATTTGAAGGCCTGGGACTCTCCGGGCAACTGGTGGAAGCGATCCGCCAACTGGGTTTTGAAAAACCCACCCCCATTCAGGAAAAAGCGATACCCCTCTTATTAAAAGGAAAGGTTGACCTGGTAGGTCTGGCTCAGACCGGAACGGGAAAAACGGCTGCGTTTGGCCTGCCGTTGTTACAGTTAGTAGACGAATCGAACCGGGCTACGCAAGCACTTATTATTGCGCCTACGCGCGAGTTGAGTGTTCAAATCACAACTGATTTAGAACGCTTTTCATCTTCAATTATGAAGCTGAATATTGTTACGGTGTATGGCGGTGCCAGCATTAGCGACCAGATAAAAAAGATTAGAA
Organism: uncultured Ohtaekwangia sp.; assembly: GCA_964574945.1. Classification (GTDB taxonomy): domain Bacteria; phylum Bacteroidota; class Bacteroidia; order Cytophagales; family Cyclobacteriaceae; genus ELB16-189. The sequence goes on from CAZNRJ010000239.1 coordinate 1,676, forward strand.
GAGGAGCACAAATTATTGTTGCCACCCCGGGCCGGCTTATGGATTTGCTTTCCCGCAA
>CAZNRJ010000239.1:1743-5256 GCA_964574945.1 uncultured Ohtaekwangia sp.
CGCAAGGTGGTAGATCTTAGCGCTATTCAATATGTGGTGCTTGATGAAGCTGATGAAATGCTGAACATGGGCTTTAAGGAAGACATTGATGAAATTCTTTCTACCACACCGAAAGAAAAAAATGTGTGGTTGTTTTCGGCCACCATGCCGCGCGAGGTTCGTGAGATTTCAAAGAACTACATGCACAACCCTGAGGAGATTACGATGGGTGAGCGCAACCAGGGAAATGAAAACATCGATCACCAGTTTATTGTAGTGGACGAGCGTGATAAGTATCTCGCGTTAAAACGCTTTGTAGACTATACGCCAGATATTTATGGAGTAATTTTTTGTCGTACCAAAATTGATACACAAAAAATTGCCGAGCATTTAATTAAGGATGGTTACAGTGCCGATCCCTTGCATGGTGACCTTACCCAACAACAGCGCGACCGGGTCATGCGCAGTTTTAAAAACAAGTCGTTGCAATTGCTGGTTGCTACCGATGTAGCAGCCCGTGGCATTGACGTAAGCAATCTTACGCATGTGATACACATGAACATGCCCGATGAGATGGAATACTATACACACCGAAGTGGGCGTACTGCACGTGCCGGTAAGAAAGGTATTTCATTGGCGATTATCTCGAAGCGCGAGATGGGAAGGATTCAACAAGTGGAGCGCAGCATCAAACGGAAATTTACACGCATTAATGTGCCCACCGGAGATGAGGTGTGCCAAAACAAACTATTGGCTTTGGTGCATAAAGTAAAACAGGTAGAAGTAAACGAAGATGAAATTGACTCGTTCCTTCCTGAGGTATATCACGAACTGAAAGAGTTGACAAAAGAAGATATCATTAAGCGTTTTGCGTCCATTGAGTTCAACCGCTTTTTAGAATATTATCGCGATGCCCGCGATTTAAATAAATCTGATCGATCGGATAGAAGCACTAACAATTTTGAAGGAGATGGCGATCGCTATTCAACTTCGGCCACTGCCGATCGCATTTTCATAAACGTGGGTAAAATGGATGGGTTGGAGAAAGGAAGCTTACTGGATCTGATTTGCGATTTTGGGGAAGTGAAGAAAGACGCGGTGGGTAAAATTGATTTGAAAGGCGCTTACTCATTTTTTGAAATTGAGAAAAAATTTACAGAACAATTAATCAAAGGATTTGAAGACATTGAATTGCGTGGTCGCAAGGTAAGGTTGGAAATGACCACACCTCATAAGGAGAAATATTCTGAGAAAAAGAAGGAACGTTTCTACGGCTCTAAATCGAAATCTTCTGTAGGCAGTAGTAGCAGGGGAGGTTCGCGTGGCGAATCCAGAGGAGGTTCACGGAGTGATTCTCGTGGTGGAGACAGGGGAAGGTCGAAGCGATATTGATTGTTAAATTAATAAACACATAGCCACATAGAATTTATTCTGTGTGGCTTTTTTTTATAGAGGATCGTGGCACATAGCGAAACGCATAATTTGTGCTGTCAACAAAGTAATTTTGTATCTTTATCTTATGGAAACTTTAGTACATCCGCCCCGCACACTGGTAGAGGTCTTTGAAATGCTACCGGAAGGCACTTTAGCCGAACTCATAGATAATCAAATTTATATGTCGCCCGCACCAGGATTTAACCATCAAAGAACGATTAAAGCTATTTTGAAGGCGTTCGATAAACTTATTGAAGAAAAAGAGAAAGGCATAGTGATTGTTTCTCCTTTTGATATTAAACTTGACAAGACTCGCAATGTGGTGCAACCCGATATCATTGTAATCTTAAAATCCAACCCAAATCAAATTAACGAGAATGGTCGTTTTGAGGGTGTACCCGATTTGTTAGTGGAAGTGCTATCGCCCGGAAACAAAGAGCATGATTTGATTACTAAGAAAAATCTCTATGAAAAATTTCGGGTACAAGAATATTGGATCGTTGACCCGGAAACTAAATTGACAATAGGCTTTACTCTAAGGGGTAATGTATATCACAAAATCAACGAAGCAATCGGCATCATCAATTCTAAGTTGCTTGAGGCTGATATTACGTTTTAGCTTTCCCACACTTGCGGGGAACGAATTGCAAATCCCGAATAGCTTTGATTATCCTGCTTTCGCGCCCCAGCGGCTTTACCGTAAACTTTCCTATGTGTTTGATCTTTCACAATGGCTTAAACTGCTCAAACGCTTCTCTGCAATCATGGCAATAGTATAATGCCCGGCATAGTGTTGGACCAAACGGACTTTTTATTTCGGTGTTTTCTCCATCGCATCGTGGGCAAATTGCAGTTTCTAATATCTCAAGATCAGTAAATACTTTGTTGGATGGAGGCGGAGCGAGGCCATATTTTTTTAAAGCGGCTTTTCCTTTTTCTGAAATTAAGTCTGAACTCCAGGGCTTTTCAAAAGTTATCTGAACACTTGGGATAAAACCATTTTGCTTCAGGGCAGTTTCTACTTCAGCTTTCATGTAATCCATGGCCGGGCAACCCACAAACGTAGGCGTCATTTTTATCATTACAGTTTTTTGGTCCACAACAACATCCGTAATCACTCCCAGGTCAACCAACGAGAGCACTGGAATCTCCGGGTCTTTCACCGTTTCGAGGATATGCAGGATTTTTTCTTTCATGTTTGTTCTGTCCATAGTCGATAGTCCATTGTAGCTATCGACTATGGACTATTTAACTATAGACCATTACCACTCAGCCGTGGGATCAATCTTAAAGACTTCGCTCATTTCGTCCAGCAAAGGCTGAAGGTATTCGGTATGGTTGCCTTGCCGCCCGCCCATTATCGGTTGTATTGATTTTAGATCGGGTAGCTTTAAGCTGGTTTGAGAGATTACCAATTCCACTTTTTCAATCCACCTGTTCTGTAAAATATTTTCACCCTGAAAGGTTCCTGATTTAATCAACTCATCTTCGAAAGGAGATGGCTCAAAAATACCAAGTGCGAACGGCAACGCATACTCCAATGATTTTTGAAGCCGCTCGATACTTTCAGGAGTTGCCGATCCTAATTGTTTGATCCATGTATTGGCGTGTAATGTATGATACCTGAGTTCACCCCGTATTTTTTTGGCAAGTTGTGCCAAAGGTTTGTATGAAGAGTTTGTCAGCAACTCAAACCGTAAAGCTTCGGCAGTGTCAAACAGAAAATGACGGATCAAGCTAAAGTCATATTCCTGGTTGGGCAACTCAACCAACTGGCAATTGTGAAATTGGTTTGCGTTGCGGGTAAAGGCAACGGTATCGGGATCTTGCTCACCAAGTTCTTGCAGCAATGTGTATAAGGCAAGACTTTGTCCAACCTTATCCTGCGCCATTGACGAGAATGCAATGTCTTCTTCCAGCAAAGGCCCCATGCCGGTCCATTCTGAATTACGATGACCAAGGATTAGTTGATCATCGGCCATTTTGTAGAGAAGTTCTTTGAGAGGCTTAGTCATTACACTTTCTTGTTAATTGTTCGTGCTTCATCTCTTAAAGAAATAGCAAACAAAAATAAAGCTGAGTATAGAAAATAGTCGATGT
>CAZNRJ010000239.1:5266-6462 GCA_964574945.1 uncultured Ohtaekwangia sp.
GATGTTTGAACTCAATACGTATTTGTAGATCGTAGTGAACCGCAATCAAAATCAGAATGAATAAACTTACGAGCAGTCGACCCCAATGTTTCAATCCATAATCTTTATGGAAGTCTTTGATAAAATAATAAATGCCAAAGGTTGCTAAACAGAAAAAACCTGTCAGTAAAAGATATTTTTGCCTGTCAATCTTAAAGAAGATGAATGCAATGCCGATAATGATGACAACGATTGATACGAGATACCCGATTTTATATTTTAATCTCATACTAAGTTTTTTCCAAAAACCTTTTCAACTTATCACCCCCTTTATAATCCGAGGCATCGCGAAATTTCTTTTCCGGTAACGTGATCCAATACTCCTTTTCTTCTTCTTCGGTAGTAAACCTGATTTTCTTTTTTTGGATGGCCCAGATATTATAAACCATCTTTCCATTGTTAAGGGTTTTCTTGGCTTGTAGCATGGCCGACTTATGATCGGAAGCTGACACTGAGCCTACATGAATATGTTGCTTACCTCTCTTAACCAAATGATAAATTTCAAATTCCGATTTTTCATTTGAAGTTGGAACTGCTTCAATAAGATCGTAGGCATTTTGCTCACCTTCCGTCATGGGCGAAACATACACATCGCGCGTATCGCAAACATATAATGAAGAGCAGGTAAACCTGCGGGTAAATGTTTCCTTGGCAAGCACATACGCCATCTCTAAATTAGGGGCGTGCACGGCACCTTCATGCTGAAATGGTTTTCCGGGTTTTGGTTCTACAAATACTTCATACGTTCCAAACTGATCAAGCGGAGCCTTTGGATTTATTTTTCCTGTTTCACCAACTTTCGGTAATCGCGCCACACGTGGATCTAAGGAATTCAAGGTTCGAGATTTAAAATTCAAAATAGATTAAACTTAAAACTTCAAGATTCAATTTTGAACATTGAAGTTTGAATTGACTATGCTAAAGGTGATACATATTCTGCCCTGGAAGCCTTGAGTGCATCGCGCACCCACTTTCCTCTTTCTTCGGCAATTCTTCTTACCTCCAATCGCTCTTTGTTGCAAGGGCCGTCTCCGTTAATTACCCGTTTAAATTCTTCCCAATCGGGCTCGGTATAATTCCATTTACCGGTCTCAGCATCTTTTTTAAGATCAGGATCGGGAATGGTAAAACCAAGTTCCAGGATTTTAGGAACATAC